>NZ_JBMEMN010000034.1:0-24794 GCF_049310905.1 Gudongella sp. DL1XJH-153 | reverse complement strand
ATTGAACTTCAATATTATCCTCTAAGTAGTAGCTATTCATTGTAGTTCTTCTTTTCATAAGCTACTTTACACTATCTTTTCATTCAATTACTTTGCAGTTAATTATGATTATTATCAACCTAACTCATTCAAATCAACATCTTACAGACATTGTATAATAATAAAGATAAATAATCTTTGTTTAACAGGAATTCAGTCTTTATATTTGTATTGGTTTATTTATGTTTGGTGTATATCCAACTGATATATCAATATCTTAGCGAAGAATTGGTTTAATTATAAAATTTAAATATGAAATCAGTAGCCTGGGTTACTAACTTGTGAACATAAGTTATTATATTTCCATCTCAAACTTCCTTGTTACACCATGTCCACCATGGTACAATAAAAGTCAGGGAAGAAAAATGAAACGATATCAAAAAGACCTAGGACATTACAGAAATGAGTGGATAATAATGATAAAAAAAGCAATTATTCTATTGATGATAACAACTTTGATGGCAGGCTGTTCACAGGCTGAAACATCTGATTTTGAACAGGATGATCCAGTTGAGCAGGTGAAGGCTGAAGTAGTAGAAGCTGAGGAGGAAACAACCGAGGGACAGGAAGAAGAGCCTGTCGATCCCAAGGAAGAAATTGACTTGTCTTTAAAACCAAATGAATCAGGAAGAATTATGGTACTGATGTATCATAACATCGGAGAAGAAGAGAAGGAGTGGACAAGAACCCCTGAGAATTTCAATAGGGATCTTAAGACACTATATGACAAGGGTTACAGACCAATCAGCCTAAAGGACTATGCAACAGGTAATATAACAACTTCACAGGGATATACACCGATTGTAATAACCTTTGATGATGGAAACAAGAACAATTTCGAGTATTTGGAAGATGGTACAATAAATGGGAATTCAGCTGTGGGACTTCTAACAGACTTCCACAAGGAAAATCCTGATTTTTCTCCGGCTGCAACCTTTTTCCTAACTGGCGATGTACCCTTTGGTCAGAGAGATTCAATTGGCAAGAAGTTCAACTTCCTTATAGAAAATGGTATGGATATCGGTAATCATTCCAAAAACCATGCAAACTTTACTGAAGCATCAGCAGAACTTCTACAAAAGGAAATTGGAGAGCAGAGTCAATACCTGGAAAGCTTTGTTGAAGTGCATGATTATAGAGTAAATACAATAGCCTTGCCATACGGTATACGGCCAAAGGATGAATCCAAGATCAAGTATCTACAGGAAGGCATATATGAAGACGTTCTCTATGAGAATATTGCAATCCTTAATGTAGGCTGGAATCCAGGATACTCACCTTATGACAATAGGTTCAATTTTGAAAGTATTCCGAGGATAAGAGCCAGTGAAATGAAGGTTGATAATGTTGGAATGTACAACTACCTTGAATATTTTGATAATAATCCGGATGAAAGGTTTATTAGTGATGGGAACCCGGATATAATAACCATACCAGAAGGAAAACAGGAACTGATTAAGTCTTTTGAAAACAAGGAAATATATATCTACGACAAAAAATAAGACATGAAGAGGTGGACCATTGAAAAAGAGCAATTTTATTTTTTTATTAATTATACTTGCATTTTCACTCTTGACAGGATGCTCAGCAACACCCCAGCAACCTGAGGATAACGTTCAGGAGTTGGAGGAAGCAGTTGAAGCAGATGAAATACCGGAGGAAGACGAAATTAGCGAAGAGGATAGAATAAAGGCACTGATAGAAGAAAGAAAAGCGCTTGAAGAAATAAGAAAAGAGGAAATGGGAGATTTCTATGTTCCATTACCTGCAATAGGGGAAGAGCAGGAGCTTCAGACCGAAAAAGCTAAAGCCCTCTATCTTACTGGGAATGTTGCAGGATTTCAATTCCAGGAGGAAGACATTGACTATTATGCTGATTACATCCTAGCATTGAGCGGACAATCAGGTGAGACTCCTGATTCATCACGCTTAGATCAGGTCAACAAGCTTGAAATAGCTTTAGGTATTGCCAAAGCATCAGAAATCAATTCAATGGTAATCGATGTAAAAAATGATCACGGACTCATAACATGGGAAAGTGACCTTGGGATAGTTAATAAGGTGGGATCAAGCATAAATCCACCTTTTAAGAACTACGGTCCTTTAATGGAATATCTGGAGGAAAATGAAATATACACTATAGCCAGAGTTGTAGCCTTCAAGGATCCAATTTTTGCAGCAAAGAACCCTGATCATGCAATTTTGCTCAAGGAAGGCGGGGTATACCTGGATAATGCTGGAGAATCATGGGTTAACCCATTTGATCAGTATGTTTGGGACTATGTTGTAGCAGTTTCAAAGGAAGCCGCTTTGCGAGGTTTTGATGAGATTCAGTACGATTACGTAAGGTTCCCTGACAATGCCAAGTATTATAATCCAATAACAGAATTTCCGGGAAGAAATGACAGAGACAAGGATGAAGGAATTGAAGAATTTTTGACCTATGCAAAGGAGGAACTAGAGCCATATAATGTTCACCTTTCAGCAGATGTGTTTGGTTTTATAACTCATTCCTGGGACGACCAACCTGAGGATATTGGGCAGACATGGAGAAAAATTGCCAACAAAGTTGATTATATATGTCCAATGATTTATCCAAGTCATTACGGAACAGGGGTATATGGCTTTGATATACCAGACAGATATCCTTATGAAGTATCAAGGATTTCAGTTATGGAAGCACTTGAAAGAAATGCGGCACAGAAAGAACCTGCAATAATTAGGCCTTGGTTCCAGGGATTCACAGCATCCTGGGTAAGAGGGAACATTAAGTACGATGAAAAGGCTATTTCGGACCAGATGGTAGCAGCTGCTGAACTGGGAGTGGATGAGTATATTATCTGGAGTGCAGGCAATAATTACAATCCAATGAGCTTCTTCTATCAAGACAGGATAGATGAATCAATCAGAAAAAAAGGACACGATATAATGGACAGGACTCCTGAAATGGCACTTGATAGATTCCTAAAGGCTGAAAGGAGTACAAGATATACTCATCTCTATCTGCTAACTCCAATTGAGGAGCGCTTGGAGGACTATGATGATTTCGTTGCTGAATACCAGAAGATAAATCCTGTTCTTGAAAGCTTCAATATAAATGATATTTCAGAGATTGAAGACGATAAATTCAAAGCCAGTGTTGATTTATCATATAAATCAGACAATGGAGTATTTACCAAGGAAGATGCTGAGTTTATCATCTTAGAGGAAAATGAAGTGTACAAAATAAGCAAGCCTGAAATTGAATGGGTTGAGGAAACAGAAGAATAGTGAAAGAAAAAAGTCTGTAAAAACCAGAAAATGTGTTTTTACAGACTTTTATTTTTTATAATGGCCATACTAGAAGGACCATGGGGGCACCAACTATAACAAGAAGAATTGTAAGAGGCAGTCCAAGGTGCCAGTAATCAGTAAACCTGTATCCACCAGGACCCATAACAAGCATATTCGTCTGGTGACCAATTGGGGTCATAAATGCTGCTGATGCTGCAACTGAAACGCTCATAAGGTATGGATCTGGAGATGTTCCCGTAGCCATTGCTATGCTAAGAGCTATAGGACCCATCAAGATTGCCGTTGCAGATGTACTGATCAGATTCGCAAGAGTTATCGTAAGAATCATTAATAGGCCAATCATTAGTGTTGGAGATAATATAGAGGAGGCCTTTAAAAGAACACTGGCAATTGAGTCTGACCCTCCACTACTTTGAAGTGCGCTTCCCAGTGGTATCAGTGAACCCAGCATAATGATGGAAGGCCATTCGATTGCATCATAGAATTCCCTTGGAGTCAAAATTCGGAACAAGACCAGTGCAGTCGCTGTAAATACAAAGGCTACCTGTACCGGAAATATTCCAGTTGTCGCCAGAATAACTGAGAAGACAAACAATCCAGCCGTGAAATATAGTTTCCACTTTGACCTGTCGGGATATATTTCAACACCTCTCTCGGCAAGTGGTAGACAACCAAGCTTGGAGTAAATATCCTTAAGTATTGAAGTAGGAGCTTGAATAAGTAATATATCACCAGCTCTGAAGGTAATGCTTTTTAATCTGTCTACCGAGTATACACCTTTCCTTGACACTGCAACAAGATTGATGCTGTATCTGTTCCTCAATTTTGTCTCCAAGGCTGTACGCCCTACAATGGGAGAGTCATCCCTCAAAACAACTTCCACGAGTGCAGTATCTCTCGACTTGATCAAGGATTCCTCAATTACAAGGCTCTTTTTGGTGCCTTTTAAAAGAACTCTGGTTTTATCTACCAGATCTGCAAGGTCTTGTGATAGTGCTTTGATAATGAGAATATCATCTGGGACCAGGATTTCCCTTGGCCCTGGTGCAACTATTTTCTGATCGTTTCTAATAATGCTAAGAACGTCTATATCAAGCTTGTAGACTTTGTTTATATCCATCATTGGCTTACCAACAAGCTTGCTTGACTCTACAACTTGTATTTCAGAGAGATAATCGCCGATATTGAAAAGTTGGTCAACGCCCACGGTCTTTCTCTTTGGAATGAGCTTACCACCTAAAAGGACCATTAATCCAATACCAAGGATGGTTACGGTCAGTCCTACTGGAGCAAAGTCGAAAAAGCCGAAGGATTCAAGACCATAATCTTTACGGTAGGAGGATATTATTAGGTTAGGTGGAGTACCGATTTCTGTCATCATCCCTCCCAATAAGGCCGAAAATGCAAGTGGCATAAGTATCCTTGAAGGAGAGAATTTATGCTCCCTAGCTACCTTTATTGCAACTGGGAGAACAAGAGCCAGTGCACCGATATTGTTCATAAAACCTGATAAAAGTGCAGTAATCATCATAAGTTTGGTCATTATTACAGATGAAGATCGACTCCTTTTATTAAGAGCCGCAACAATATTATCAATTACTCCTGTTTTAACGAGCCCACTGCTTATAACAAGAACAGCAGCAACCGTAATTATTGCTGGGTGACTGAATCCTGAAAACGCATCCTCTGGACTGATTACACCTGAAAATACAAGGAGAACGAGTCCACCGAGTGATACAAAGTCATATCTAATTCTCCCGCCGATAAAAAGTATAAGAATAAGTACTATAATCGAGAAAACAATTACCTGCTCATACATAATGTGACCTCCATCCTGTTGCTAGTATAATTATACCACCTGAATCAATCTAACAACCAAATTGATTTTTTGCTTTCAACCCTAAAAATATAATGATAGAATCAAAGTATGTTATATTGAAACAGGAGGTGGGCATTATCAGGGAGAAAGATTTCAGGTTTACTTTGGATGAAACAGCCGGTGCGCTTGGTGATTTTGGTACATTGCTACCAATAGTAATAGGTGTTTCTGTTGCGACAGATATGGACCTCTCCAGGATGCTGTTCTTTTTTGCAATAGCATATATAGGAACAGGATTGTACTACAAAATGCCTATGCCTGTAGAGCCTATGAAGGTTATAGGTGTAATAGCAATAGCTGAAGGACTGTCATCTGCTGAAATTGCAGGAGCAGGAATAGGTATGGGATTAATACTCTTTCTCGTTGGGATAACAGGTATGATGGTTTTTATCAAACGAGTAATCCCATTGCCTCTTGTTAGAGGAATTCAACTAGGCTTGGCAATGACTCTTTCATGGCAGGCTTTTAAAATGATTTGGCAAGACCCTTTGATGGGGATGGTTTCAATTCTGATTGTATTGGCGTATGCTAAATCCACAAGACTTGACATATCGGCTCTTGTTGTTTTTGTATTAGGTATAGGGGTTGGAGTGTGGAGGTTTGGAGTGCCGGAGCTGGCTCTAATAAGGATTCCATCTTTTATTTTACCTGATGCAGCAAATCTCATGTCAGGCTTTGTGAAGGGTACCCTTCCGCAGATACCTCTGACAATGGGAAATGCAGTCCTTGCAACAAGCCTTCTTATTTCAGATCTTCTTGACAGGCAGGTCAAAGAGAAACACCTTCTTTACAGTATGAGCGCGATGTGCATATTTTCGGTACCCTTTGGAGGGTTTCCAATGTGCCATGGGGCTGGAGGACTGGCTGCCCAATACAGATTTGGAGCAAGGACAGGAGGCTCAAATATAATATCTGGGTTGATTTTATTATTTGTGGCAGTATTCTTTGCAACCCCAGAATTGGAACTGATTATTCCTTTCGGAGCTTTGGGGGCATTGCTATTTTATTCAGGATTGTCACTATTCAGAACATCACAGAAAACTGGTGACATGGTTTTTACATGGATTACAGGGATGGCTGCCTTTGTATTTGGTATGACATGGGCGTTTCTTGGGATGTTTATTTTTGGTTTAATAAAGAGCAGAAGAAAGGGATAGAGAATTGGTTATAAAATGAGTGAAAAAAGAATGGGGTGGGAAAATATGAGTTCAACTATATCAAATAGTATTAAAGAAAAACTCATTGAATCGAGAAGAATTGCAAATTTGGAACCAGATTTATCAATGAAGATGTGTAAAGAAGCACTAGTCTTGGCTAAAGAATCAGGTATAACAGAGAAAATAGGTGATTGCTATATTGGCATGGCATTTGTTGCAAGGACTAAATCAGATAAAAGCAACATATTGGACTACTCATTCCAGGCACTTAATGAATACAAGAAGATAGACTCAAAGGAAGGCATGGCAAAAGCCTTTAACCTTATTGGGATTGCATACTTTTACAGCGCCATGTACGACGAAGCAATAAGGTATTTCGTGGATGGATTGGATTATCTCGAAGAGGATAAAAATCCAAATTTATACGGAAGCTTTCTCAACAATATAGGCGAAGTTTACAGAGAATCCGAAATGTATGATAAAGCTCTTGAATACTATAAAAAGGCTTATGAATTGTCAGTGAAAAGCGATCTTAAGTATTACCAGGCTACTATACTTGGTAATATAGGAGAGGTCTATTTGATACAGGGTGATTATAACAAATCCCTGGACTATCTGATGAAATCATTCGAGATACTTAAGGAAGGTAAAGACCTTGTAAGCATGGGTGAAGTTGCAAACAAAATTGGAAAAGCCCAATTGATGAAAGGCAATAAGGATTCTGCCGTGGATTATTTCAAGAGATCACTTGGAATACTGGATAAGATAGAGAATCAATTCTATAAAATAGATGTTTTGTCAAACCTCGCTCAGACCAAGGAAGATTCTGAGGAATCGATCGCACTTTTAAAGGATGCCATTTCAACGGCACTGGTAGTAGGGGCAAAAAAGAAGCTCAGCGATTTGTATGGAAAAGTGTCTTTGCAATATGAAAATATTATGGATTACAGAACAGCACTTTCATATCACAAGAAGTTTTTCCTCATTAACCAGGAGATTATGAATACGAACATTAGGAACAAGCTTGAAATTTTGAATGTTGAAATCAAGCAACTTGAAGAGCACCAGCGATTAGATCAAATAAAAAGGACTCTTGAGAAGGATCTTGAGAATAATAGAAAAGAACTTGAAGAGGTCAGAAAGAATAATATTATACTGGAGAAGGAAGCATTTGAGGATGAGCTGACAGAAATACCCAACAGAAGAAGTGTAAATCTCGAATTAAAGAGACTTCTAGCCAACTATACAGGTAAAAGGCACACTCTTGCAGTATTAATGATTGATATAGACAATTTCAAAGATTACAACGATAACTGGGGACATAGTGAAGGTGACAATTGTTTGAAAATAATTGCCGACGAACTTCAGTCAATAGCTGTGAAGAGGGAAGATTTTGCTGGTCGATACGGCGGTGAGGAATTTGTTTATATATCTAAGGCATCATCTTATGAAGAGGCTCTTCAGATAGGAGAAGACATCAGAAAGAGAATCGGTAATTTGGGACTGAAGTACGTTAAAAGCGACACAGATGGTCCAGTAACCGTAAGTGTAGGTGGAGTATTCGGGAGGACGATTGATTTTACTGGGTTTTCACAGATCATGGAGATGGCAGACAAGGAATTGTATAAATCGAAATCAGAAGGAAGAAATCGCTCAAATTTAATATTACTTGAGAATCGATAATTTACCTGACTAAAGCGATATATCGATGAGTATAAATATGAATCATAAGTATTGAGAAGAACTTCAAGGACAATTGATAACAAGTGTTACTTTTTACAGGGATACTATTTCAGCAAGCCTTTGTAAGAGGAGGATTCACTTATATACGTTAAAAACTCGATTTCAAAATGATACTGACAGGAGATTTTTGTTATTTACCTTCACAGAAATGATGCAGGGCAGTTTGACTGAAGAATTTAAAATGTTTTTACTGAAAAGGTTTATGTACGTTAGATTGACTGTATTGTGGGTAAATATGTAAACGGAGGGCCTGATTGTGATAGATATCATTTCAGCGAGATTACAATTTTGTTGTAATTCAATTGGAAAACCGTTATAATTAGGTCATACACATTAGCTTTACCAATATATTAAGGGGGTAATACAATGAAAAGAATACTAGCAATTGCTTTGGCAATTATGTTGGTAGCAGCAAGTTTGGCAGGATGTTCCACAGGTGGAGATAACGGAGCAGACGGCGGAAGCGATGGCTACGAAATCGCTCTTATCACTGACAAGGGTAATATCGATGACAAATCATTTAACCAGGGTGCTTGGGAAGGTGTAGTTGAGTTTGCAGAAGCAAACGATATTTCACATACTTACATCAAGCCTGAAGAAGCATCAGATGCAGGTTATCTTGCAGCAATCGATCTTGCTGTGCAAGGTGGAGCAGAAGTTGTAGTAACGCCTGGATTCCTTTTTGAAGTGCCAATCTATGAAGCACAGACAGCATATCCAGATGTAAAGTTCATTCTATTGGACGGAGCACCACACACTGCTGACTATTCAGTGTTTGAAACAAAAGATAACGTAGCAAGCATATTTTACGCTGAAGAAGAGTCGGGATTCCTTGCAGGCTATGCAGCTGTAATGGATGGAATGACAGATCTTGGATTCATGGGTGGAATGGCAGTACCTGCTGTTCAGGCTTTTGGATACGGTTACCTTCAAGGTGCTGAGTATGCAGCAAACGAACTAGGAATGGCAGATGGTGAAGTAGAGGTAACATACCACTATACTGGAAATTTTGAAGAAAACGATACTAATAAAGCTACTGCAAGCACAATGTACCAGGAAGGCGTAGAGGTAATCTTTGCTGCCGGTGGAGCAGTAGGTAAAAGTGTAATGTCAGCAGCTTCTGAAGCCGAAGCAAAAGTAATCGGTGTTGACGTTGACCAGAGATATGATAGCGAGACTGTAATAACTTCAGCTACAAAAGGACTTGCAGCTTCAGTTATCAGCGTACTTGAGTCAATCTATAACGATAGCTGGGACACTTATTCAGGAAAATCAACTTACTTTAACGCATCAAATGATGGTGTAGGTCTTCCAACTGAAGTTCTTGGAGACGGGGGCGGAGAGCCGTTTGATAGATTTGAAAGCTTTGACCAAGCAGCATATGATGAAATATTTGCTGAGCTTGCAGCTGGAAACATTGAAATACTTCGTCAAATCGAAGTAGCAGATGCAACTGGTTATGCAACTGCTGATGAGCTTACTGAAGCACTTGGACTTGAAAAGGTAGATGTAACAACTAGATAACAATTAAAGTTCATACCATATTGGCCTTTGCCTTATGGGAGCAAAAGACCGGGGAAAGGCGGAAGCCTTTCCCCTTTTAGTTTTTGGAGATTATAATTCAGAAATTTTGAGATTATAAAAGTTGCTATAAATATATTGCAATAGTGTAAAATTTGCTCGAAAAAATGGTTGCTTTTATGGTATCATTATTATATCAGTGGGTAAGAAGTAAATGTTATTAAAAAATAAATGATAAGAAGAGGTTGACGTGGAAAATTATATTGTTGAAATGCTTAATATTACAAAAGAATTCCCAGGTGTTATTGCAAATGACAATATTACCTTAAAACTGAAAAAAGGAGAGATCCATGCCCTTTTGGGTGAGAATGGGGCAGGTAAATCCACTTTGATGAGTGTTCTTTTCGGACTTTATCAAGCTGAAAAAGGTGAGATAAGAAAAAATGGAGAGAAAGTGAAAATCAACAGTCCCAATGATGCAAATGCATTGGGAATAGGTATGGTTCACCAACACTTTAAGCTGGTAGAGGTATTTACTGTGCTTGAGAACATTATTCTTGGAGTTGAACCTGTAGAGAACGGTCTCCTTGAAATGGAAGAGTCCAGAGGGAAAATCGTAGAGCTCAGTGAGCAATATGGACTCAGGATAAGTCCAGATTCATTGATTGAGGACATATCAGTAGGTATGCAGCAAAGGGTTGAAATCCTTAAGATGCTTTACAGGGATAACGAAATCCTTATTTTTGATGAGCCTACGGCTGTTCTTACACCACAGGAAATCAAAGAGCTGTTACAAATAATGAAAGACCTTGCTGCTGAAGGTAAATCAATATTGTTTATTACTCATAAGCTTAATGAGATTATGGATGTTGCTGACAGATGTACAGTTCTTAGAAAAGGTAAGTATATTGGTACAGTCGATATTGAAAGTACAACAAAGGAAGAACTTTCAAGAATGATGGTAGGTCGAGACATAAGTTTTGATGTGGATAAGGAAGACAGAGAACCTGGAGATGTAATTCTGTCAATTAAAAATATGACAGTTGCATCCAAGACTCATAAAAACAATGCAGTTAGAGATGTTTCACTAGAGGTAAGAGCAGGTGAAATTGTTTGTATCGCAGGAATTGATGGTAACGGGCAGTCTGAGTTTGTCTATGGTTTGACCGGGCTTGAAAAACTTGTTTCAGGTAGCATTGAACTGCGGGGTAAGGATATATCCAGCGCTTCCATCAGGGAAAGGTCAGAATCAGGGATGAGTCATATTCCTGAGGATAGACACAAACACGGTCTGGTTTTGGATTACAAGCTGGAAGAGAATCTTATATTGCAAAGATACTGGCAACCTAAGTTCCAGAAGAATTATTTCCTTAAGTTTAATGAAATGAGAAAATATGCAGAGGATCTTATTGAAAGATTTGACATAAGAAGTGGTCAAGGACCGACGACATTGGCAAGAAGCATGTCAGGTGGTAATCAACAGAAAGCAATTATTGCCCGTGAAATTGATAAAAAACATGAGCTGCTGGTTGCAGTACAGCCAACCAGGGGACTTGATGTAGGTGCAATTGAATACATCCACAGCCAGCTTGTGGAAAGCAGGGATGCCGGGAAAGCAGTTTTATTGATATCCCTGGAGCTGGATGAGGTAATGAATGTAAGTGACAGAATACTTGTAATTTACGAAGGTGAAATCGTAGGAGAGCTGGACCCGAAGGAGACCACTACTCAGGAACTGGGCTTGTATATGGCAGGAGCCAAGCGAAATACCGAAAAGGAGACTGGACATGCAGGGGAATAAAAAAACAGATAAACCAAAATTCAGCATAAGCAATTTAGCATCCCAAGCAGGGTTGAAATCTCTAGGTGCAGCATTTATGGCTATTTTCCTTGGATTGGTAGTTGGTTTTATCATAATGCTTGTTGCAAGACCGGAAAATGCAATTTCAGGATTCAGATATATACTCCTTGGAGGTATGGGAAGACTAGGAGATGTACTCTATTTTGCAACACCAATTCTAATGACAGGTTTGTCGGTTGGATTTGCCTTTAAAATGGGATTATTCAATATTGGTGCATCGGGACAGTACACAATGGGTATGTACTTTGCACTCTATGTTGCATTTATGTGGGACCTTCCAGGAAGTACACACTGGATAGTTGCAATTCTTGCAGGCTTTTTAGGAGGTATGATCTGGGGTTTTATACCAGGCATATTGAAGGCGCTTCTTAATGTAAATGAAGTTATCACATCGATAATGTTTAACTATATAGGAATGTATTTGGTTGATATGTGGATTCAGAATAATGGTGTCATGTATAATTCCTCAATGACCAGAACCCGATATATTGATTCAGGGGTACAGATTCCCTCACTTGGAATAATTGGATCAAATGTAAACTTAGGGATTATACTTGCAATTATAATAGCTGTAATACTATATATAGTTTTGGAAAAAACTACCTTTGGATATGAACTGAAGGCGACAGGGCACAACAAGTATGCTGCAGAGTATGCTGGTATGAAGGGTAAGAGAAATATTATCCTTACCATGGTAATTGCAGGGGGAATGGCGGGTATTGGTGGAGCTTTTGCAATACTTGCACCATCTGCAATAGCTGGTAGCAGTATGACCTATGAACCTATTAACATTATTGCAGCAAATGGTTTTACAGGAATTGCGGTTGCTTTGCTTGGTAATGCTCATCCCCTTGGAACTATCCTGTCAGCAACATTTATATCTTATATCCAAAGGGGAGGAACTCTTACAAGCCTTGTGGGATTCAAACCAGAGATTATTGATATCGTAATTGCCGTAATAATTTACTTCTCTGCTTTTGCAATGATCATGAACTCAGCAATCGCTGGATTTGTTAAGCGTATACTAGGCAAAGATGATGAAAAACCAATTCAGGAAGCTGATTCAGAAAAAGAAGAAGTAATTGAAAATGAAACCGAAAAGGAGGCAGAATAATGGATGTTGTATATTATTTAGTTCAGAACATGCTTCCTGTAGGTGTACCGTTGCTTCTTGTTGCCCTTGGTGGTATGTTTAGTGAAAGAAGTGGTGTAATAAATATTGCTCTTGAAGGAATAATGCTATTTGGAGCGTTTTTTGGAGCTCTATTTGTACTACTTGTACAGAATTCTTCAATGGGACCACAGACTATTCTTCTTATTGGTATGCTGGTGGCTGGTATTTCTGGTCTGATTTACTCCCTGCTGCTTTCCTTTGCATCAGTAAATATGAAAGCAAATCAGGTAATTGTCGGAACTGCACTTAATATGCTAATACCTGCTATAATCCTCCTTTTTTCCAAGATGTTCTTTAACAGTGATGGTATAACTACAAGTAAGAGCTTCTATATCCGGGAAATTCCTGTGTTAAGTCAAATCCCTGTTTTAGGGGAGTTGTTTTTCCAAAGAACTTACCTTACAGTAATCATTGGCTTTATACTTCTTGCCATATCAGTGGTGCTTCTTTATAAGACAAGATTTGGGCTTAGATTGAGGGCTTGTGGTGAGCATCCACATGCAGCAGATTCTGTTGGTATCAATGTATACAAGATGAGATATGCCGGAGTAAGTATTTCAGGATTGCTTGCAGGGATAGGTGGTTTTTTCTATGCAGTAGGAGTTATGGATGGAAATGTAAGTGGGCATACCGGAGTTGCTGGTTTCGGATTTCTTGCACTAGCAGTAATGATATTTGGACAGTGGAAACCAATAAGAATAATGTTTGCAGCGATGTTCTTCGCATTTTTGAGAACTCTTGCATATTCAGTTTCCTTGATTCCATTCCTCTATGATCTTGGAATTGACCAGACATACTACAGAATACTACCTTATCTTGCTACAATGATTGTTTTAGCGCTGACTTCAAAAAATTCCAGAGCACCTAAGGCAGAAGGAATTCCATACGATAAATCACAAAGATAAAATATAATGGTAGAATTTAAGATTTCGTTATAATCCCTGGTGTGGACACCAGGGATTTTGAATTAAATTATCTATAACATAAGGGTTTAGTATAGAAACAGAAAGGATTGAGACGATGATTTTTATTGCAGGAGTCTATCCCAAACAAAAAAAGCTTGAATACAATGCCGGGCCGAAGACTTGCTCTAGCTGTGGTAGGTACGGAAGCTATGAAGTCTATGTTGAGTACAACACATTCAGTCTATTTTTTATTCCCATAATCAAGTGGAAGAAAAGGTATTTTGTAGTGACAACCTGCTGTAGAGAAAGATTCCAGTTGGATGCTCAGATAGGTGAACGAATAGAAAGAGGAGACAGCATTCAGATTAGAGAAGAAGATTTAATAAGAAATGAAGGATTTGGTGGGGTAAAGTACTGCAATAGCTGTAGTCAACCGTTGGATCCGGGATTTACCTATTGTCCTAAGTGTGGTGCAAAGCAAAGATAAAATATTGAGAATTTATTGAGTTATTGGTACAATGTGATAAGAAACCAATTCAGGGAGTGATAAAATGGGCAGGAGAGAAAGAATTGAAAGCATAATGAAAGATTATGTAGCGACAGTTACGCACACTGGAACAGAACTTGAAAAAAACAATCAACTATTTTTTGAAAAGTGGTTCAATGAACAGGAGTATTTTAGAAAAAACCCAGATAACTTCGGATTCCATGATATCGAGGGAGACCACTTGGGAAGAAAGGTTCCCTGGTGTCTATTAAAGGGAGAGGGCAATGATACAATAGTATTGATACACCATACGGATATTGTAGATACGGATGCATATGGAGTATACAGTGAACTTGCTTATAAACCCGATGAAATCACTGAGCTCTACAAAGAAGGAAAGGTGGAAATTTCAGATGAAGTAAAAAAAGACCTCGACAGTGGCGACTGGCTATTCGGTCGAGGGGTTGCCGATATGAAAGGTGGCGCTGCCATTCACCTGGCATTGCTTGAAGAATATATGAAGGAAAAAGACTTCAATGGAAACATTGTTCTTATCGGAGTACCGGATGAAGAGAATTTATCAGCTGGCATGAGAGGCGCAGTACCACTCCTTAAGAGACTTAAGGAAGAACACAATTTAGACTATGTGCTTTTACTTAACGTGGAGCCACACGATAGGGATAACCCAGATGTTCAAACCATATATGACGGATCTGTTGGAAAGCTTATGCCGGTTGTATATGTTAGAGGGGCCTTGACTCATGTTGGTCATATATTCCAGGGACTAAACCCTATAAATCTGCTATCAGAAATAGTAAGAAGAACAGAGGTAAACCCTGATTTTCTTGAAAAGGTTGGAAATACGGTTACGCCTCCTCCAACATGGCTTTACATGAAGGATGGGAAAAATGTATACGATGTAAGCCTGCCAATGTCAGCTGCAGGGTACATGAGCGTTCTGACTCTTTCTAAGCCACCAAAGGATATCTTTGAAGCGATTAGAAAAGTATCAGAAGAATCATTTGAAAGAATCATTAAAGACCTTAATACGAGCTATGAAAAATATCTTGAGCTTAAGGGTGAGGAAGTAAAAGAATTACCTTGGAAAACAAATGTAAAGCTCTATGGCGAGTTATATGAACAGGCTGTCGAAGACTCAGGTGAGGAGTTCCTAACAGCAATTAAAAAGTACATGAAAGAAACAAGGGAAGGAATTAATAATTCAACGGTAACACTAATAGACGGAGCCTACGGAATAATTGAAAAAACATTGGAGTATGTAGATGACCGATCACCTATGGTAGTAATTGCACTTGCACCACCATATTATCCAAATGTAAACAACCTTATGATGCCAGAAGGCAAGAGAAGAATTGATGGTGGATTAGAGGAAATGATGGATATGGTCAAGGATGAGTGGAATCAGGAGTGTTTTGTACAGAATTACTTTACTGGAATATCTGATTTATCCTACGGAATGTTTGAGGCTGACAAGGAAAACATTGGATATATTGAGGACAACATGCTGATGTGGGGTGATGTGTATTATATTCCATTAAACGAGATTAAGGATTTGTCCATGCCTGTTCTGAATGTGGGACCTTGGGGCAAGGACTATCATAAATATGTTGAAAGAGTATACAAAGTTGACCTTTATGAAAGAACACCGAAGATGGTGGATAAATTAATCAAGTCAGTGCTTGGTTAGATAATTGATTTAGGAGCCCTCGAGGCTCCTTTTTTTACCTTATAAAATCACATAAAGAAATATAAATCAAAAATAAATTAAAAAATATTTCAAAAAAGGGTTGACAAATATCACGATATGAAATATTATGTAATTACAGAATACGACATTAGAAAATAAAAAATAAACCAAACAAACAAAAAACAAGGAGGAAGTAAAAATGAAAAAGATTATGAGTATTATGTTGGCATTGATGTTGGCAATTAGCATCCCGGTATTCGCAGAAGAAGGAACAATAGTGGACATTGCAGTAGAATCAGAGGACTTTAGCATATTAGTAGCAGCACTGCAACAAGCAGAGCTGGTAGGAGCACTACAGGGAGAGGGACCATTTACAGTATTTGCTCCAACAGATGCAGCCTTTGCAAAACTGCTGGGAGAGCTTGGAATAGAAGCAGGAGACCTGCTGGCACACCCACAGCTTGCAGAAGTACTTCTATACCATGTAGTATCAGGCAAGGTAATGAGTACAGACCTTAGTGATGGAATGATGGCACCAACCCTAAAAGGTGACAATATAACAGTCGACTTAAGCGATGGAGTAAAGATCAATAGTTCAAACGTAGTAACAGCAGATATTGAAGCAAGCAACGGAGTAATCCATGTAATAGATACAGTATTAGTACCATCAGACTTTGTACTTTCAGCAGAGGAAGAAGTTGAAGAAGCACCTGGAACAATAGTTGATATAGCAGTAGGATCAGAGGACTTTAGCATCCTGGTAGCAGCACTGCAACAAGCAGAGCTGGTAGGAGCACTACAGGGAGAGGGACCATTTACAGTATTTGCACCAACAAATGAAGCATTTGCAAAGCTTTTAGGTCAATTGGGAATAGAAGCAGGAGATTTGCTGGCGCACCCACAACTTGCAGAAGTACTTCTATACCATGTAGTATCAGGCAAGGTAATGAGTACAGATCTTAGTGATGGAATGATGGCACCAACCCTAAAAGGTGACAATATAACAGTGGACCTTGAAGGTGGAGTCAAGATCAACAGTTCAAATGTAGTAACAGCAGATATTGAAGCAAGCAACGGAGTAATCCATGTAATAGATACAGTATTAGTACCATCAGACTTTGTACTTTCAGCAGAGGCACCAGCAGAAGAAGAACCAGCAATGACAGCACTTCCAGCAACAGGATCATCAGATACATCCGGATTGACATTGCTAGCAGGTCTAGGTATGATTGCAATAGGAGCATTTGTAACATTTAGAAGAAAAATCAACGGATAGACAGGAGGAAGAGAATGAGCAATTTTGGAACCAGGTTAAAGGAAGCAAGAAAAAAAACCGGCATAACACAGAAAGACTTGTCTTCAAAACTTGGAATTGCTCAATCAACAGTCGCCAATTATGAGAAAAATACAAGATTCCCTGGGGAGACAATCCTCAGGGAAATCTCAGAGTATTTGAATATAAGTACAGATTTTCTCTTGGGGATAGAAGAAACAGTTATTCCATCATCAGAAACAAGTACAGAGCTAACAGAGACAGTAATAGAAGAATTTCTAGAAAATCTTATTAAAGGAAAAGGGGAAAGGGCAAAAGACATCGCAAAGAAATTGCACAGTGGAGGTATAAAAACAACAGAAATAATAAATGGAATGTTTATACCAGTACTGCACAAGATCGGAGAGATGTGGGAAAAGAGTGAAATTACCGTAGCCCAGGAGCATTATTCTTCAGGGATAATATCCTCACTGCTGGATTATCTATCAGAGCTACAAAACAAGACTGAAGGGAAAAGTCATGTAGCATTGTTTATGTCACCAGGAGAAGAAGAGCATACCCTAAGCTTAAGATTTGTATCAGAGTTTTTCAAGGAGGCAGGCTGGAAGATAATATTCATAGGTAGAAGCATCCCCCTATGGGATCTTGGTCAGACAATAGAGAAGGAAAAGATAGACCTTTTGGTATTGTCAGTATTTTCAACAGGAAGTCTAAATAGTGCTGAATACTTGATAAGAGCCTTGAAAAGCGATATGGATTCAAATCATCCAAAGATATTTATTGGAGGAAGAGGAATAGACTCAGAAGAGCTTGCACTAAAAGCAGGGGCAGATATCTATCTTGAGGATATTGGAAAGCTGCAGGAAAAGATAAGGGAAATAGAAGAGATGATTAGGTAGAATAATACAGGCTCAGATTTTGAGCCTGTTGTTTATTTTTTGCTGATTTGATATATTTATATTGAGGGGGATTTAGATGGATAGTATATACAAGGCGCTTGCAGAAGAGTTGAAAAAGTCAAACTACACTGTTGTTATGACCGGTGCTGGAATGTCTACAGAAAGTGGTATTGCTGATTTCAGGTCAAGGGATGGAATTTGGAAAAAGTATGATCCCATGAAGGTTGCAACGGTGAATGCACTGGAAAATGACTATGACAATTTACATGGATTCTACTCTATGAGAGACGAAGCAAGAATTCAAAGAAAGCCTCACAAAGGCCATCACATACTGGCAGAATGGGAGGATAAGGAACTGATTTCAAGTATAATAACCCAAAATGTTGATAACTTTCATCATCAGGCAGGGAGCAGGAATGTATTTGAAATACATGGTTCAATAGATAAATTTAGATGCAAGGACTGTGGAGAACCATCTGATAGGGAGAGTTTTCTAGGCAAAGAACCCTGTCCAGAGTGCGGAGGAAAAATTAGACCTGGAATAGTGCTGTTTGGAGAACCCTTGCCTGAGAAAGAGTTATACGGGGCATTGGAAGAAGTGAAGAAAGCAGAACTGGTTATAATAATTGGAACAAGTCTTACAGTGTATCCAGCTGCGAGTATTCACTCAAACACGGATGGAAGGATTATCTATATTAATGATGAATACGACGGTCACAAGAAGTTTGATATGGTTATAGAGGGAAAGGTTGGGGAGATTCTTTTAGAAGTGGACAAATTTCTTTAAGATAAACTGAATTTCACACTGTTTTCACATTAAGAGTGTAAAATTAAGCAAGAGGTGGTCTCATGTATAAAATACTGGTTGTTGATGATGAAGAAAAAATAAGAGAAGTCGTCAAGGAGTATGGTGAGTTTCAAGGACACCAGGTTTTTCAGGCAGAAGATGGAATAGAGGCAGTGAAAATGTGTAGGGATAATGATTTTAATATTATCGTTATGGATATAATGATGCCAAGGCTAGATGGCTTTTCAGCAGTAAAAGAAATAAGGAAATTTTCCAACACACCCGTTATAATGCTGTCTGCAAGAGGAGAAGAATACGACAAACTTTTTGGTTTTGAGCTGGGAGTGGATGACTACCTAACAAAGCCATTTTCTCCAAAGGAACTGATGGCAAGGGTAAATGCCATAATAAGTCGGGATAAAGGCAGGGAGAATATAAGTGAATTGACATTCAAGGGACTTACCATTGATCTGGACGGAAGGAATGTATATGTGGATGGAGAGAAAGTAGACATGACCCCCAAAGAATATGAACTTCTGGTTTACCTGGCTAAGAACAAGAACAGAGCTCTTACCCGGGAACAGCTTCTGAAGGACATCTGGGGATATGACTTTTATGGGGATGACAGGACCATCGATACACATATAAAAATGCTTAGAAGCAATCTTGGAGCCTACAGGGACTATGTTGTAACCCTTCGAGGTGTTGGATATAAATTTGAGGCAGAAAAAGAGTGATATCATGAGAGAATCGATTCACACAAAATCCTTGAACTTCAAGCTTTGGACATATTTTATGATTTTTGCCGCAATAATAATGATTTTATTGTGGCTACTTCAGATTGTATTTATAAACAGTTATTATGAAACCATGAAAATCAATGAAATCCGAAAAATAGGAAATGAGCTTGTATCAATTTACGGCACGGAAGATTTCGAGCAGCAACTACTTGAAAAGTCCTTTTCGGAGGGGATAGTAATAAACATTCTTGACCAGAATGGTAGTGTCGTATATCCACTTGACATAATGGATCTTGTCAGGAGACCAAGGCTTCAATCGGCTGCATTTTCTGAATTTCTAAATAAACTCTACATCACTGAAGAAAATTTCACAGTGTATACAAGGAGTCATGAAAGTCTTGATGCAGAGACAATTGTTTATGGTGCAATCCTTCAGAATGAAAATAGTCCAAACTATTTTCTGTTTATAAATACCATGCTTGAACCTATAGACTCAACAGTGAATGTCTTAAAAAACCAATTGGTTATCATTACAATTATATCATTGATCTTGTCAATGGGATTGTCGCTATTCCTCTCTAGAAAGCTATCCAGACCGATAACAAGATTAACTACAAGTGCCAAGGGTCTTGGAGAAGGAAGATATGATATTGAGTTCAAAAAAGGTGATTATCTGGAAGTGGATAATCTTGCAGATACCTTGAATCAGGCAACGAGTGAGTTGAAGAAAAGTGAGGAATTAAGAAGGGACTTTATTGCAAATGTAACCCATGATCTGAAAACACCACTTACATTGATAAAATCATATGGAGAAATGGTAAGGGATATATCCGGTGACAACCCGGAAAAAAGAGAAGCTCATTTAAATACAATTATTCAGGAAACCGACAGATTGTCACGTTTGGTGGATGACATGCTTGATCTTACCAAAGTCCAGTCTGAGCTTAGGGAAATGAAAGTTGAGAAGTTTGACATTCTGGAAGAAACCAATAGCGTTCTTGAAAGATTCAGCTACTTCAGGGAGCAGGAAGGGTTTCAAATCAGTGTTGAAGCACATGGTGACACCAATATCCATGGTGACAGGCTGAAAATTTCCCAAGCTATATATAATCTAATCAACAACTCAATCAATTATTCTCTTCTGGACAAGAAAATAATCATAAATGTGGATGGACAAGAAAGTAGGGTAAAATTTTCAATTAAAGACTTTGGTCAGGGGATACTGGAGGAAGAGAAGGATTATATCTGGGATAGGTACTATCGTGGTGGTAAAAGTCATACTAGAAAGAAGGCAGGGTCTGGAATTGGATTATCTTTGGTAAAATCAATTGTGCAGGCGCATAACGGTCAGGTTGGAGTTGAAAGCAAGGCTGGAGAAGGGAGTCTCTTCTGGTTCATTTTGCCGAGAAATATGAATGAATAACCAAGGAGTTCTTGTCTTTTGTGTGAAAATTATGTAAAATAAGATAATAAAGAAGAAAAAGAAAGAAGGGATTTTGTGTCAGATTATAAACCAACAAGAGAGGAAGCATATGAGCTTTTAACAAAATACGTTGATAATGACAGTCAGATCAAACACGCATTGGCAGTTGAGGCTACGATGGTTCACTTTGCCGAACTTTTTGACGAGGACCCAAATAAGTGGGGAGTAATCGGTTTGATACACGACCTGGATTACGACAAGTATCCAGAGGAACACTGTAAGATAACCGAGCAGATTCTCAGAGAGGAAGGCTGGCCTGAAGATTATATCAGAGGAGTCTTGAGCCACGGCTGGAAGCTTTGTACTGAGGTTGAGCCCAAAGAGAAGATGGAGAAGGTTATATACACCATAGATGAATTGACAGGACTGGTTGCAGCTACAGCTCTTATGAGACCAAGCAAATCCATTATGGATATGGAAGCAAAGTCGGTAAAGAAAAAGTGGGGACAGAAGTCATTTGCAGCAGGAGTTAACAGGGATGTTATTGCTGAAGGTGTAGAAATGCTGGGAATGGACCTTAAGGAAGTAATCCACGAAACAATAATTGGCATGAGAAAGGTAGCGGATGAGATTGGACTGAAGGGAGACCTATAATCATATAAAAACCAGGAGGGGAAAAGATGACAAAGTATTATGCTGAGCCATTTAAGATTAAGATGGTTGAACCGATCAAGATTTTGACAAAAGAAGAGAGAATTGAAAAGATAAAGGCAGCAAATTACAATGTATTTGCTCTGGATTCAGACGATGTATACATTGACTTGCTAACAGACAGTGGAACAGGTGCAATGAGCGCCAATCAATGGGCAGGTATTATGGTTGGAGATGAGGCCTATTCAGGCTCAAGAAGCTATAAGAACCTAATGATATCAGCAGCTGATGTATTTGGTTACAAGTACTTCCAACCTGTGCACCAGGGAAGGGCAGCTGAAAAAGTAGTAATGCCAATATTCCTTGAGGAAGGTAAAGTTGCTATCTCGAACATGCATTTTGATACGACTAGAGCCCATGTTGAACTTGCAGGAGCAAGGGCAATAGACTGTGTAATCCCGGAAGCACTTGATACTGTTAATTTTCACCCTTTCAAAGGCAACATGGATAATGCTAGAATGAAAGAACTTATTGAAGAGAATGGTTCTGAAAACGTTGGCATGATAATTATTACAGTTACGAATAATAGTGCTGGTGGACAACCGGTTTCCATGGAGAATATCAGAGAGACCTCTGAAATAGCAAAGTCATATGGAATTCCTGTTTGCATAGATGCTGCAAGATATGCTGAAAACTCATACTTTATAAAGATGAGAGAAGATGGATATGGAGACAAATCAATCAAGGAAATTGCCCAGGAAATGTTCAGCTACGCTGATGTATTTACAATGAGCGCAAAAAAAGATGCAATAATCAATATGGGTGGACTGATTGGAGTCAAGGATGACCCTGAGCTTTTTGAAACTGTTAAGGCAAGAACAATTCCATATGAAGGATTTATTTCATACGGAGGACTATCAGGAAGAGATATCGAGGCAATGGCAATCGGCCTACAGGAAGGAACCAGCTTTGATTTTCTGCAATACAGGATTGGACAGATGGAATACCTTGCCGGTAAGCTTGACGAAGAAGGGATTGCATATCAGTCACCAGTTGGTGGACATGCAGTATTCCTGGATGCAAAGAAATTATTGTCACATATTCCTTACCATGAGTTTCCTGCACAGGCTCTTGCTATTGAGCTTTATATAGAAGCAGGAATCAGAAGCTGTGATATTGGTTCATATATGATGGGTAATGACCCTGATACAGGTGAGCAGATAGAATCACAGTTTGAATTTACAAGATTGGCAGTTCCAAGAAGAGTTTACACTCAGTCTCATCTTGATGTAATTGTTGAAGCACTTAAGGAAATCAGAGATAGAAAAGATCAGATTAAAGGCTATGAAATAACATGGGAGCCTAAGGTCTTAAGACACTTTACCGCAAAACTTAAACCACTTTAAAAACACAGACAGGAGAATATTGTATTCTCCTGTCTTATGTGTCTCAGGAGGTAATAAAATGAAAAAGATAATGATGCTTGTGATGACTATGACGTTGCTACTTATAACAGGATGTAGCAGCGAGGGACAAGAGGGAGAAGAATATGATCTTGCGGTGCCAGAAGGTGAGATAAAGGGCACTCTTTTGCTTCCTGAAGGAGAGGGGCCATACAAGGTTGCAATAATCCATCAGGGATCAGGACCAACTGACAGAGACGGAAACAGTACAATTGCAGGTGACAATAACAGTCTGAAAATGGTAGCAGAAAAGCTGGCTGAAGAGGGTATTGCATCTGTTAGGTATGACAAAAGAGGAATAGCTGAGTCAATGCCTCTGATAGAAAGTGAGGAAGACCTTGTATTCGAAGATTACGTAAATGATATGATAATGTGGATTGACAAAGTTGAAGCTGATGATAGATTTGACGAAATATATCTGATTGGACATAGTGAAGGAGCTCTTATTTCAGCAGCAGCGGCTATGGAAAGAGAAGTGGAAGGCTTCATATCTTTGGCAGGAGTGGGAGAGAGAGCATCCGATACTTTAAGAAGACAGCTTTCTACACAACCTGATGAAATAACGGAACTGATAGAGCCTATTATGATTGAACTTGAAAACGGAAGACTTGTGGAGGATGTTCCGGAAATCCTTCAATCGCTCTTTAGAAACAGCATACAGCCGTATATGATTTCATGGTTTCAATACGATCCTGTAGAAGTGTACAATAGAATTGATTCACCGATTCTTGTAATCCAGGGTGATAATGATGTTCAGGTAACAGTTGATGATGCCATGATTCTAGCAGATGCTTCAGGAACTGATCCTGTCATAATTGAAGGAATGAACCATGTACTCAAGAATGCACCAGAAGACGTGGAAGGAAACCTTGAAACCTATGGAGACCCCGACTTGGATCTTCATCCGAATCTTATGTCAACTATTCTCGAATTCATCAAGGACTAACATTTAATAGCAAACCTTAAATGATAATGTTTATCAATTACTAGACTGGGTAGATATGTTAATGGAGAACACTAAATTAATATATATGAAAAAGGAGAGATTTTATGACTTTCAAACTACCAAGTCTAGGCTACGGATATGATGCTCTTGAGCCTCATATTGATGCAAAAACAATGGAAATTCATTATACCAAACACCACCAGGGTTATGTTAATAATCTGAACAAAGCCATAGAAAATGAAAATGAGCTACAGGAAATGGCCATTGAAGATTTAATGGCATCCCTTGACAAGGTACCTGAAGCAATCAGAACTGCTGTAAGAAACAACGGCGGAGGACACTTAAACCACAGTCTTTTTTGGGAGATTATGTCTCCTACTGGTGGAGGAGAACCAGCAGGACAATTAATGGATATGATAAAAAAGGATTTTGGAAGCTTTGATGCTTTCAAGGAAGAGTTCAAGAATGCTGCCACTGGAAGATTTGGTAGTGGTTGGACATGGCTGGTACAGGATGGAGACAAACTAAAAATAACGTCAACACCGAATCAGGACAACCCTGTATCATCAGGTTTGAAACCAATACTTGGACTGGATGTGTGGGAACACGCATACTATTTGAAATACCAGAATCTTAGAGGAGACTATATTGATGCATGGTTTAATGTGGTTGATTGGAAAAAGGTTGAGGAAAAACTGAAGAAGTAGTCGTATCAGATACCAGTCCATAAGGGCTGGTATTTCTTTTGATTACATGTATTTCTGTGGATGTCAATAACTTTTGAAAATGTCAGTAAAAACTAGTCTAATTATCTTTTGAAAATGTCAGTAGATAATTAAGTGGT
>NZ_JBMEMN010000033.1:0-25137 GCF_049310905.1 Gudongella sp. DL1XJH-153 | reverse complement strand
TAACTGGGAATTCATAAAAAGTCTATCTATTGGAAGCTTTTAATATTAAGTGATTAGTGGTATTATTAAAGATATATTAACATTATCGGGGAGGTAAATATGGGAAATGATATAGTAAAACCATCAATATTACCTGGATTTATGGAATTGAATCCTCCGGACCAGATTCTATTTAACAGAATGATGGATACAATCAGAAAAAACTATGAGAAATTTGGATTTTTACCAATTGATACACCAGTTATTGAAAAATCAGAAGTTCTTCTCGCAAAAGGTGGGGGAGAGACTGAAAAACAGATTTACAAGGTTGTCAAAGGGAGCACTGATATGTCAATGAGATTTGACCTTACAGTACCATTGGCAAGGTATGTTGCACAACATTATTCAGAGTTAAATTTCCCTTATAGAAGATATCACATTGGAAAAGTATATAGAGGTGAAAGAAATCAAAAAGGAAGGTTCAGAGAGTTTTATCAAGCCGACATAGACATCATCGGAAACGGAAAACTTGATATAATAAACGATGCTGAAATACCAAGTGTTATATACTCTACTTTCAAGGATCTAGGCTTTGAGGAGTTTACCATTAGGATAAATAACAGAAAAATACTATCTGGTTTTTTCAATTCAATAGGTGTTGAAGATGCTCAAATAGTTTTACGCACTGTTGATAAACTTGAGAAGATTGGCATGGAAAAAATAGAAGAAGAGCTTGAGTCAAACGGTATAACACAAAAACAGGTAGAGTCAATCAAGAGATTTATTTCAATAGATGGCGATAATGATGAAATCCTGAAGTTGTTGGAAGAGCTAAGAATTGAAGATGATGTTTTCAAGGAAGGTCTGGATGAAATTGGTACTGTAATCAAGTACTTGAGATTATTTGGAGTTCCCGAATCAAATTTTGCAGTTGATTTAAGGATAGCCAGGGGCCTCGATTATTATACTGGAACAGTATATGAAACCTATTTGGATGAGTATCCAACAATAGGTAGTGTATGTTCAGGTGGAAGGTACGACGATCTGGCAACATATTATACAAAACAGAAGTTACCAGGTGTTGGGATTTCAATAGGACTGACGAGGTTGTTTTATCAGTTGATGGAAGCTGGAATAATTAATACCCAGGAGAGTTCACTGACAAAGGTTCTTGTTATACCTATGGAAGGATATATGGATGAGTCCATTAAACTGGCTGCTGACATGAGAAATAATGACATTTTCACTCAGATATACCTTGAAGAGACAAAATTAGGAAAGAAATTTGGTTATGCGGATAAGATGGGGATACCATATGTAATCGTCATTGGTGAAGAAGAAAAGAAAAGTGGCGAATATACACTTAGAGATATGAAGTCAGGTGAACAGAATAAGTACGACAAAGATGGTTTGATTGAGGTTTTGAAGTAGACCATCTGTGGTATAAACAATAATAACTTGACAATGGGGAACATAATTGTTAAAATTTATCTAATTAAATAGCAATGGCATAGATGGGAAGAGTAAGATAACTGTAATTGGCAGAGAGAGAGAACCAAGTCTGGAAGTTCTCTTCAAGGAAGTTTACTGAAGACCACCCCTGAGCCGTACCTGAGAAGGTAACCGCTATAAAGGCGTTATTTAAAATGAGTATAAATTAGGGTGGAACCACGGTCTTTCGTCCCTACAGCGATGTAGGTATGAAGGGCCTTATTTTTTTAAGGAGGGAAAAATATGATTAAGATTACTTTACCTGATGGTTCAGTAAGAGAGTACGAAAAAGGTGTAAAGGCATATGATATAACTGCTGATATTTCTGAAGGATTAGCAAGAGTGGCAATGGGAGCAGTTGTAAACGGAAAGACTATGGGAATGCAGGAATCCATCAATGAGGATGCAGACTTCAGGGTAGTGAAATTTGAAGACCTGGAAGGAAAAAAAATATTCTGGCATACTTCAGCTCATATAATGGCTCATGCAGTACAAAATTTATTCCCTGATGTGAAATTTGCAATTGGACCTGCAATAGATAATGGATTCTATTACGATTTTGATACAGATCACAGATTCACACCAGAAGATTTGGAAAAGATTGAAGAGGAAATGAAAAAGGTAGTTAAGGAAGGGCACGTTCTTGAAAGATTTGAAATGCCGAGAAATGATGCACTCAAGTTCTTTAAGGAGAGGGGCGAGGAATACAAGGTAGACCTTATAGAGAAATTGCCTGAAGATGAAATAATCTCCTTTTATAAACTTGGTGAGTTTACAGATCTTTGTGCAGGACCACATCTTTACGACACAAAGAAAGTAAAGGCCATTAAACTGATGAGCATTGCAGGAGCTTACTGGCGTGGTGATGAAAACAACAAGATGCTTCAAAGAATATATGGAACAACTTACGAAAAAAAGAAGGACCTTGAAGAGTATTTAAATAGATTGGAAGAAGCAAAGAAGAGAGACCATAGAAAACTGGGTAAAGAGCTTGATCTTTTCAGTATGCAAGATGAAGGACCAGGCTTCCCATTCTTCCATCCAAAAGGCATGATAATTAGAAACATACTGGAAAGCTTCTGGAGAGAAGAGCATACCAAAAGGGGATATGGTGAAATAAAAACTCCTCTGATTTTAAAGGAGCAACTTTGGCATCAGTCTGGCCACTGGGATCATTACAAGGAAAATATGTACTTTACTTCGATAGATGAAGGTGCTTATGCAATTAAACCTATGAACTGTCCAGGATCCATACTTGTCTACAAGTCCAGGATGTACAGCTACAGGGATCTTCCGTTGAGGTGGGGAGAGTTGGGTCTCGTGCATCGTCATGAGTTGTCAGGAGCGTTACACGGCCTCATGAGAGTAAGAAGCTTTACTCAGGATGATGCACATTTATACATGCTTCCATCACAGGTTAAGGATGAACTGAAAAAGACAATTGACCTTGCTGATTATATATATGATGTATTTGGATTCAAGTATAATATTGAACTTTCCACTAGACCAGAAAATTCAATGGGCACAGAGGAACAATGGAATCTCGCGACTGAAAGTTTAAGGGAAGCATTGGAAGAAAAGAATATTCCATTCAAAATCAACGAGGGTGATGGAGCATTCTACGGACCTAAAATAGATTTCCATCTTGAAGATGCAATAGGTAGAACTTGGCAATGTGGTACTATCCAGCTGGACTTCCAAATGCCTGAAAGATTTGACCTGACATATATTGACCAGGATAATGAGAAAAAGAGGCCTGTAATGGTACACAGAACCATTCTGGGAAGCATGGAAAGATTTATGGGCATTCTTATAGAACACTTTGCAGGTAAGTTCCCTGTATGGATTGCACCAGTTCAGGCAACAGTACTTCCAATATCAGATAAGTTCAATGATTATGCAAATGAAGTGGCAAGACTCCTTGAAGAAAAAGGAATTCGTGTGGAGGTTGATGAAAGAGCGGAGAAAATTGGTTACAAGATTCGTGAAGCTCAAATGCAGAAACTACCATATATGCTAATAGTTGGTGAAAAAGAGGTTGAGGATAGACTGGTTTCAGTAAGAAAGAGAGATCAGGGAGACATGGGCCAAATGGGTATAGAAGCATTTGTTGAACAGCTTATTGAGGAAATTGAGACGAAAGCCAAGTAATCCGGAGGTGCGCAATGGAGTTTAAAGAGACCATTAGGAATCTGGAGCCTGAGATTATCAAATCCATTCAGGAATCCATTAAAATAAAGTCTGTAGAAGAAACACCAGTTGAAGGCAAACCATTTGGTCAAGGACCTTATAACGCTTTGGTTTATATGCTGAAATTGGGTGAAAACATGGGATTCAAAACAAAGAATTTTGACGGTTATGCAGGTCATATTGACTTCGGTGATGGTGATGAAACAGTTGGCGTACTTGCTCATGTGGATGTCGTTCCAGAAGGAGATGGGTGGACCTATCCTCCGTTTGGAGGAGAGATTCACAACGGTAGAATCTATGGTAGAGGTACAATGGATGACAAAGGACCTGCAGTCATAGCACTGTATGCAATGAAGGCTTTAAAAGATATCGGTTTTGTACCTGACAGAAGAATCCGGCTTATCCTTGGAGCTAACGAGGAGAGTAGATGGGAGTGCATGAAACACTACTTTAAAAATGAAGAACCACCTACAATGGCTTTTACACCTGATGCTGATTTTCCTGTAATCCATGGCGAAAAGGGCATAATTGGTTTTGATTTTAAGTTTCCATACGCAGGGACAACAGGTTGTGATATTACACTTCTTGATATCAAAGGAGGAAATGCTACAAATATGGTTCCTGACAAAGCATGGTCAAAATTGAAGGTAGCAGACAAAGAACTATTCATATCGCAATATGATAAATATTTGGTCGGAAAAGATCATAAAATTTCCATTGAAGAGACTGAAGAAGGTTTTAATGTGACCGCATTAGGCATATCTGCCCATGGCAGTACTCCTGCCAAAGGTGAGAATGCAATAAGCTACCTCATAGGCTTTCTGGGATATATTTACTCAGGACAATGTCCTGTTTGTAGATTCATAAATTTTTACAATGAGAGAATTGCATTTAAGCACCACGGCGAAGATGTAGGATGTGGTCTGGAAGACGAGTTGTCTGGAAAATTGGATTTTAATCCTGGATTGATAAGCTATGACGGCAAAGATATAATACTGTCTGTCAATGTTAGATATCCAATAAGCAGCTCGGCTGAAGAAGTTTTCAGCGGGATAAGAGAAAGCATAAAAGAGACACCGATTGAACTGGTTGAAGGCTCAATTGACTCAAGACCTCTGTATGTTTCCAAGGATAACGAATTGGTCAAGACCTTGATGAAGGTTTATAGAGAACAGACTGGAGATATGGATTCAGAGCCTATAACAATTGGTGGTGGAACTTATGCCAGAGCAATGAAGAATGCTGTTGCCTTCGGACCAGTATTTCCTGGTCAAGAGGAATTAGCACATCAAAAGGATGAGCACATATCAATTGATAACATTATAAAGCTTACTGAAATATATGCTCATGCATTGTTTGAACTTGCAAAACATTAATGTTTGACAAACACTTGATGATGTCATATAATGATTAAGGAATTGAATATATAATTCAAGTAGAAGTTCCGCTTCTCACCTTATAGCTGCGGCTCATAGGGTTGACAAAGTTATCTTGTGCTTTTAAGGGCACAAGAGTTACCATGCGATGGTATTTAAGCGGACATTTCTATGTCCGCTTTTTTTAATGTATTTTTTTAAAACACAGGAGGTGTAGGATTATTAAAGAACTTCAAATCAACGAAGAGATAAGGGAAAGAGAAGTTAGGCTTATTGATGTGGATGGTAGTCAGCTAGGTGTAGTGCCACTTAAAAAGGCGATGGATATTGCTTTTGAGAGAAGACTTGATTTGGTAAATGTTGCTCCTACTGCAAAACCTGCAGTATGTAGAATAATGGATTACGGCAAATACAAGTATGAAATGGCCAAGAAAGAAAAAGAAGCCAGAAAGAATCAAAAGATTATCAACATAAAAGAAATAAGGTTAACACCCAATATCGAAACTCATGACTTGAATGTTAAAGCAACCCGAGCAATCGACTTTTTAAAAGATGGCGATAAGGTTAAGGTTTCAGTTAGGTTCAGAGGTAGAGAAATGGGCCATACTGAAATGGGAAGAGAAGTATTGGATGAATTCGCTCAACTGACAAGTGAAGTTGGGAAAATTGAAAAAGAAGCTAAGCTTGAGGGTAGAAACATGGTAATGTTCCTCATGCCCAAAGCAGACTAAGTTAGGAGGAATTGAACAATGGGAAAGATGAAAACACATAGAGGCTCAGCAAAGAGATTCAAGAGAACTGCTTCAGGACTTTTAAAGAGATTCAAAGCTTTTAAGAGTCATAAAACAGGTAAAAAATCACCTAAGAGAGTAAGAAATTTAAGAAAAGGTGCATACGTAAGCAAGGGAGACCAAAAAAGAATCGATTCAATGCTACCATAGTGTTGAGAAACTTATATAGGAGGCGTTTACAATGGCAAGAGTAAAAAGAGGCGTTAATGCCAAAAAAAGGCATAAAAAAGTATTAAAAGCTGCAAAAGGATATTATGGTGCAAAAAGCAAGATTTTCAGACCAGCTAACCAAGCTGTTATGAAGTCACTTAACTATGCTTTCATCGGCCGTAAACAAAGGAAGAGAGAGTTTAGAAAAATGTGGATTGCCAGAATCAATGCAGCTACAAGACAAAATGGCATGAGCTACAGCAAGTTCATAAACGGGCTTAAAAAATCAGGAATCGAAGTAAACAGAAAAATGCTTTCAGAAATGGCTATCCATGACTCAGAAGGATTTGCCAAACTGGTAGAAATAGCAAAGGAAGCATAAATGCAAAAGTTCCATTAGGAACTTTTTTTGCATTTATAGGCTGTCTATCTACTAATTTAATGGAGGACTGTCATGTCATACATAAAAGAAAAGTTGTATTTATTTGAACTAAATCCACCTAGAGTCCTTGCTATGGGATTTCTAGGATTGATTTTGATTGGTACATTATTATTGAACCTACCGATAGCTTCAGCTGATGGTGAAAGCATAGGGATGCTGGATGCTCTTTTTACTTCAGCATCGGCGGTTTGCGTTACAGGTTTGATTGTTGTCAACACAGCTGAGTATTGGTCCATGTTTGGTAAAGTAGTGATATTATTGCTGATTCAAATGGGTGGCCTTGGAATAATGACCATGGCTACAATGGTAGCTTTAATAATGGGTAAGAAAATTTCCCTAAAAGAAAGACTGATTATCAAGGAGCAGATGAATCAGAAAACCATGTCTGGTATGGTACGGCTTACTCTATACGTTATACTAATGACTTTCAGTATTGAAGCAGTAGGTGCAATACTTCTGTCATTTAAATTTGTACCTGAATATGGGATAGCAAAAGGCATTTGGTTTTCAATATTTCACTCCGTATCAGCCTTCTGTAATGCTGGATTTGATATAACTGGTAACAGTTTTATGTCTTACGCAGATTCACCATTAACCATTTTTACATTAAGTGTATTGATCATAATCGGAGGAACTGGGTTTGCAGTACTAAATGATATTTTTAGAGTAAGAAAATGGAAGCGATTCAGTTTACATTCAAAATTAGTTATTACAATGTCTGTAGTGCTATTACTTATAGGAACGATTTTCATTTTCATACTTGAATATTCAAATCCCTTAACTATTGGTGAAATGCCTCTTTGGGAAAAACTATCATCTGCGTTTTTTGCTTCTGTTGTTCCAAGAACTGCTGGATTTAACTCAATTGATACTGCAGCTTTAAGAGAAAGCAGCGTTTTTGTTACGATTATCCTTATGTTTATAGGTGGAGCTCCTGGATCTACTGCTGGTGGTGTTAAGACCGCTACGATTGGAGTTGTTCTTATGGCTACAATTAGCATAATAAGAGGTGACAAAGATATTGAGATGTACGAAAAAAGACTTAAACAGGAGACAATATTTAAGTCCCTTGCAATTGTAACAGTAGGTATGGGAATGATTGTATTAATATCTTTTTTACTAACTATTACAGAGAGCGGTACATTTATGGACCTTCTTTTTGAAGCAACATCGGCATTTGGAACCGTGGGATTGTCAAGAGGTGTTACTCCTGAGTTGTCAAAATTAGGAAAAATCATAATAATAGGTACAATGTATGCAGGAAGGGTTGGGCCACTTACAATGGCTTATGCAATAGGCTATAATAAAAAGCATAAGAGATACAGATATTCAGAAGGACATATATCAGTTGGATAGGAGGAAATCAGATGAAGTCTTTTGCAATAATTGGATGCGGTAGATTTGGTTCTGCAGTGGCAAAGACCCTGTATGAACTTGGGAATGAAGTATTGGCAATAGATGGGAATATGGACGTTATTGATAATATTTCTGGTTATGTTACTCATGCCATACAGGCTGATGTAATGGATGAGGGAGTGTTAATGGAACTTGGCCTCAGTAATTTTGATGTTGTAGTTGTAAGTATAGGAACTGATCTGCAAGCCTCAATAATGGCGACATTGATTGTTAAGGAGCTTGGTGTTGATAAGATAGTTGCAAAGGCCCAGTCAGAACTACATGGAAAAGTTCTAAAAAAAATCGGAGCTGATAAAGTAGTATTTCCAGAACGTGATATGGGAGTAAGGGTCGCACACAATCTGACATCAAAAAGTATTGTAGATTATATAGAACTTTCACCTGATTACAGTATTCTCGAGATTGAAGCTATTCCTAGATGGCATAACAAGACACTTGAAGAATTGAAGCTTAGAAACAAGTATCGTGTAACAATTATGGCTGTAAAAAGAGAGGAAGCGGTTACTGTTTCTCCTGGACCTAAATATCAGATCCAGAAAGGGGATATTTTAGTTGCACTGGGAGCAGCTGATGCTATAAATGTAATAGCTGAAGAAGCAGGTGAGTAATATGCAAAAAATCACTTCAAGTAATAATCCATTAATTAAGGAAATAAAATCATTGGAGAGAAGGAAAAATCGGTGGGATGGTTCTAAATTTATTATTGAAGGGATCAAATTGATTGAGGAAGCACTCGAAAGCAAAGCTTCTTTGCTGAGAATTATCCTTACAGATTCATTGAAGAATACCGAGCAAGGAGAAATGCTTTATAATAGAATAAAAAATTTAAATGAGATAGTCTACTTGCCTCAAACACTTTTTGACACTATTTCCAATGTGGAGAACTCCCAAGGAATAATTGGCATAGTAGCATTTAATCCCCTGGGCTTAGAGCTTCTTCCCAGTGATGGCCTTATTCTATATCTGGATGGACTCCAGGATCCTGGTAACATGGGGACCATAATAAGATCGGCGGATGCATTTGGTATTCGCGGAATAGTGATAGGTAATAAATGTGTAGACCCATACAATCCAAAAGTTGTAAGAGCTACAATGGGGTCAATATTTAGGGTCTCATTATACTTTGAAAAAAACCATGCTGGTTATTTTGAAGATATATTTAGGGAAAGAAGAATTATTGCCACTTCTCTTAAGGATGCAACTTCTCTAAATGATCTTAAATTCAGCTGCAAGGATGTTATAGTTGTAGGTAATGAGGGCAATGGAGTGTCGTTTGATATTATTGAAAGATCTGATGTTAGAGTTATTATACCTATGAAAGGAGATGCTGAATCCCTCAATGCGGGTGTTGCAGCATCGATTCTAATGTATGAGAGTAGTCGACAAATGATTAAATAGGTTGAGTTTTCGCCATTGTGGTGCTATAATTTAGTAAATAATCTGAAATATTAGATATAAATAAATTTGAAAGGAGTCCACTATGAAGGAGAGATTGGAAGCCTTGAGGGATGCTGCCTTCAAGGAGATACAGGATAATATAGATTTAAATGAACTTGAGGAATTACGAGTGAAGTTTCTAGGGAAAAAGGGAGAAATAACTAAAATTCTAAGAGATATGGGTAAGCTTTCAGCTGAAATGAGACCTGTGGTTGGACAGATGGCAAATGAGGTGAGGGCTGATCTTGAGAATAAAATCAATGAAACAAAAGAGATACTCAGAGAGAAGGCCAAAGAACAGAGGATTGCTTCTGAAACCATAGATATAACCGTTAAGACAAAAGAAATAAAAAGAGGTCACAGACATCCTCTTATTCAAACAGCGGAAGAGTTGGAAGATCTTTTTATATCAATGGGTTTTTCAGTTGTAACAGGACCAGAAATCGAAACTGTAGAGAATAACTTCGATGCACTGAACTCACCTGACAACCATCCTTCCAGAGACCTCTCAGATACATTTTATATAAATGACGAGTTGCTATTGAGAACTCATACATCACCCGTTCAGATAAGATCCATGAAGAAGTATGGTGCACCTTTAAGAATTGTATCAGCAGGAAGAACATTCCGTTTTGATGATGTTGATGATACTCATTCACCAATGTTTCATCAACTGGAGGGACTTGTTGTTGATGAGAATATTTCAATGGCAAATCTTATTCACACTTTGGATATATTCATAAAAGAGCTTTTTGGAGAAGATATGAAAACCAGATATCGTCCACATCATTTTCCTTTTACTGAGCCAAGTGCAGAGGTTGATGTGACTTGTATAAAGTGTAGAGGAGAAGGTTGTCCGGTGTGTAATTTCACAGGTTGGAGCATGGAACTTTTAGGTTGTGGAATGGTACATCCACAAGTGCTTGAGAACTGTGGAATTGATTCTGAAAAGTACACAGGATTTGCTTTTGGTATGGGAATTGATCGAATTACAATGGTCAAGTATGGAATTAATGATATTAGACTGCTGTTTGAAAATGACAATAGATTTCTTGAACAATTCTAGGGGGTATTGAGAGAATGTTATTACCAGTAAATTGGCTAAAAAACTATGTTGATCTGAATATCTCATCAAAAGAGATATCTGATGGATTGACCTATTCTGGATCACATGTAGAATCCATAACGAGCATGAATAAAGGTATTGAGAACGTAGTTGTTGGAAAAATTGAGAAGATTGAAATTCATCCAAACGCTGACAAACTATTGGTTTGCACGATTGATGCAGGAGATGGGATTTATAATGTAGTAACAGGAGCAAAAAACCTAAGAGAGGGGGATTATGTACCTGTAGCTCTGCCTGGAGCAACTCTTCCAGGAAATATTGATATTGGAACAACTGATTTCAGAGGAATTGAATCACAAGGAATGTTGTGTTCACTGAAAGAACTGGGATACACTGACAATGTGATACCCAAGGAAATGAAAGATGGAATATTTGTTTTTGACAAGGAATATCCTCTTGGAGACAATGTAGTTCCATTGATGCAATTGAATGATGATGTTATTGAGTTTGAAATAACACCAAATAGACCGGATTGCTTAAGCATATACGGCATGGCAAGAGAGGCATCTGCAACATTCAAGGGGAAATTACAGGAACCTGAAGTAAGTCTAGACAACGAAGTAGATGAGATTAATAGCTATACCAATGGTATTGAGGTTAAAACAGAGGCCTGTAGGAGATATTATTCCAGGGTTGTCAAGGACGTAGTGATAAAACCATCACCACTATGGATTCAAACTACTCTTATGAATGCAGGAGTTAGACCTGTAAATAATATGGTTGACATAACAAACTATGTAATGCTTGAACTTGGTGAGCCATTGCATGCATTCGATCTGGACAGACTGGGTGGCAGGAAAATCATAGTAAGACAGGCAGATAAAGGCGAAAAACTAACTACACTTGATGATGTGGAAAGAACTTTGGATGAAAATGATATAGTAATCGCAGATGAGAATATTGCAATCGGACTGGCAGGTATCATGGGAGGTCTCGATAGCGAAATTACAGCCAATACAAAAACGGTACTTCTTGAAGGTGCTAACTTCAGCCCAAGACATGTCAGGCTTACATCGAAAAAATTGGCGTTGAGATCTGAGGCATCCACAAGATTTGAGAAAGGAATTGACCCCAACCTATGCAGCCAGTCTGTTGAACGCGTTTGTGAGCTTATTGAGGAGACAGGAGCGGGTACAGTAGTAAATGGAGTAATTGACGTTAACCATACGAGTGCAAGTCTACACACAATTGTATTAAGACCTGAAAGAGCACGAAAACTTCTGGGTGTTGACATACCTGATGATGACATTGTAGATTATCTTGAAAGGTTACAATTCAAGACAACAAAAAAAGATGGCAGTATTGTAGCTGAAGTTCCATCATTTAGAGATGATGTAAAGGTTGAAGCTGATTTAATTGAGGAAGCAGGTAGATTATATGGATTCCACAATATTGAGAGCAAGCCTCTTACCGGTGCTCTTACAAGAGGTGAAAAACCTTACAACAAGCAAATTGAATCAAGAGTTAAGTCAATACTTCAGGGAATTGGTTATAATGAGGTTATGACATATTCATTTATCAGTCCCAAGGCTTATGACATGTTGAATTTACCTGAAGAGGCTCCTGAGCGAAAATACATCAGACTTATGAACCCACTAGGCGAAGATTACAGTACAATGCGTACAACTTTAATGTCAAATATGATGGATTTGCTTGGACGAAATGAAAACAAAGGTATTGACGAGGTACTTGCATATGAGATAGGTTATGCTTTCATTCCAAAATCATTGCCAGTAGTCGATTTACCGGATGAAAAGCAAGTACTGTCAATTGGTTTTTATGGTCAGAAGGATTTTTATTTTATGAAAGAGACTCTGGAAACAGTTTTTGAAAGACTTGGAGTTAAGAACCTTAGCTATGAAAGAGAAGAGGACAATCCTTCATTTCATCCTGGAAGGACTGCTATAGTTTATTCAGACGATGTGAAGTTAGGGATTTTTGGAGAAGTACACCCAGATGTTGCAAACAATTATGAATTAAAGAAAAGATCATATATTGCAACAATTGATTTTGACAAGATTGTAGAGCTGACTGACCTGGATATAAAATACAGACCTCTGCCAAAATATCCTTCTATGAGCAGAGATATTGCAGTGGTAGTTGATGAGGAAGTTATGGTTGGAGAAATAGAAAAGGTTATACGTTCACACGGGAAGAATCTTGTAGAGTCAATAGAACTCTTTGATATATATAGAGGTAATCAAGTTGAGAAAAATAAAAAAAGTGTTGCATTCTCAATAGTCTACAGATCATATGAAGGAACTTTAACTGATTCTGTCGTCAATGATATTCAGAATAAGATTATCGCAGACCTTGAGAGCAAATTTGACGCTAAACTTCGAAGCTAAAGGGTTGAGTGTTTCCATTTTTGAGAGTTGAAAGAGTATACTGTACTGTTTTGAGGAGGTTGGTTATGACAGAAAAAAGAAAAATCAATGTATTAATCGATGGTCGTAACTTTACAGTTGTAGGTGCCGAAAATGAGAGATATGTAAGAGAGCTGGCGGCTTATGTCGACAGCAGTATCAAAAAGATGTCAAGTAAAAATGAAAGGCTTAGTCCAACCATGGCGGCAACATTGACAGCATTTAATGTTGCGGATGAGCTTTTCAAACTTCAGGAGGAACACAAGGAACTTAGGAAGAAATCGAAAGAACCTCTTGAAAAATACGACTCTCTAAAGAAGGAAGTACAGGAAGCTAATGCCAAGATCAGGGAAATGGAATCAAAAAACCTGGAGTACCAAGACGAAGTAATCAAAACCAAGCTATCAAAAGAAGAATTATTTGGTGAAATCAATGAGTTAAGGGAAGGTATAAAAGAGAAGGACCAAGAGATACATAAGTGCCACACTGACCTAAAGGAATACAAAGATAAGCATTTTAAAACTCAGATGGAAATTGTGGAACTTAAGAAGCAACTTAAGGAAACACTTGAGCTTCTTGATGAGAATTGATCAGGAGGGGAATCTTTGAATAATAAATTGGAATTATTGGCTCCCGTTGGGAGTATGGAAGCCCTTGAAGCTGCCGTCATGAATGGTGCAGATGCGGTATACTTGGGTGGTAAGTTGTTCAATGCAAGGCAATATGCCTCCAACTTCGAATATGAAGAATTAATGGAGGCAGTTTCTTATGCTCATTTGAGAGGGGTATCAGTTTTTGTTACAGTGAATATTTTACTTGATGACAAAGAAATATCAGATGCTCTTGACTACGTGAAATATCTGTATGAAATTGGAATTGACGGAATAATAGTTCAGGATATTGGCTTTGCATCTAGTGTAAGAGAAATATTTCCAGAACTTCAGATTCATGCGAGTACTCAGATGACCATCAATAATCTTGAAGGTGCATTACATCTTGAGAAAATTGGATTTACAAGAGTTGTTCTTGCAAGAGAAGTACCATACAAAGAGATCTTAAGGATTAAAAAAAACAGTGATATAGAACTTGAGGTATTTATCCACGGTGCATTGTGTTTTTCCTATTCAGGGCAATGCCTAATGAGTAGCCTTATCGGGGGAAGAAGTGGAAACAGAGGAACATGCGCTCAGCCTTGCAGGATGGAGTATAACATGATTGATGCCAAGGGTAAAATTGCAGGCAATCTTGACAAAGGGCATTACCTAAGTACCAGGGACCTAAATACCTTGGATGAAATCGGTAAATTGATAAATGCAGGAGTAAAATCATTTAAGATTGAAGGAAGAATGAAAAGACCTGAATATGTTGCTACTGTAGTAAGTGCATACAGAAAGGTTATTGACTGTGGAAGTGACTCCTTGACACAAGGAGAAAGAGTCAATGTTGAACAGATTTTTAACAGGGAATTTACAAAAGGACATACTTTTGGTGATTTTGGAAATGACTTCGTTTCTGTTGAAAGGCCAGACAATAGAGGACGAGTAATAGGAAAAGTTATTGCATCAGATAAGAATAAGATACAGGTATTGTTATCTGAGAATGTTAATATAGGTGATGGACTAGAGTGGGATACTTATCACAAGGATCGATCAGGAACAAAAGCTCAATTCTCAGGGCAAAAAGGAGAGAAGATTTGGATTGGGAGAATCAAGGACCCTGCGCCAGAAGGATCACCTTTGAGAAAGACATCCAGTGCTGAACTATTGGAGAATGCTAAGAAATCATATATTAATAATGATAAAAACCTTCCATTATCCATGAAAATCAGGTTGAAAATCGGAGAGAAACCTATTCTTAATGTCGCTTTTATGGAATTTTCTGAAACGGCTACAGGGGATAATGTTGTCGAGACTGCTGAGAAGTCTCCAATTTCAGTTGAAAGAATTAGTGAACAGTTGGCAAAACTTGGGAATACGGTTTTCTCTATGGATAGTCTAGAAATAGATATGGATGATAATTCATTTATTACAGTTAAGGGAATTAATACTCTTAGAAGGAATGCAGTGGAGAGGCTTTCAGGAAAAGTAGTTTCAGGCTTTGAAAAAGAATCTATAATTGATTACAAGTATAAGAAAGCCAGTGCAATGAGTTTTAATAAACTACTCAAGGATAAGAAAATGTTGACTGTAAGGGTTAGTAGTCAAAAACAGTTTGACCAAATAAATCTTAAAAAAGTTGATAGAGTCTACCTTGGTTTCAATGAAAGTCTAAAGGATAATATAAATATTCTTAAGAATAATAATATTGAGGCATTCTACTGGTCGGATAAAATTCTATATAAAGATGACTTAGAAATACTTGAATCAACAATAAACACCAGTCTTACACTATTGGACGGAGTTTCTGCTTCAAATATTGGTACTGTAGAGTTTCTAAAGAACAAGTTTAGTTTAACGATACATGGAGATATTGGGCTGAATGTTTTCAACTCTTATACATTGGATTACTTCAGAAAAATTGGAGTAAATGGATTGACTCTTTCACCAGAGCTTAATCTGGGCCAGATAAGGGAGATTACAGATAGGACGGGTGGAGGTGTAGAAGCAATAGTATATGGATATTTGCCTGTTATGATATCTAGAAATTGTCCGATGGCATATCTTAAAGGATGTAAGGATGATAGTGGCTGTAAGAGATGTTCATATGCTAATGGATATATGCTTAAGGATCGAATGAACAAGAATTTCAGAATGGTTAGAGGAGAAGGATTTACAACAATCTTTAACTCAGTACCTGTTATGGTATTGGACAGACTTGAAGAAGTATCAAGAGCAGGTATTACATCCTTTAGGCTGGACTTTACCTTTGAAGATGATGTCAGGGGCATTCAAGAGCTTTACTATGATTATCTTAATGGTATAATTGACAAGAATACAGTAGTAAATTTTGTGAATGATTATAAGGCCAAGACTGAAGTGACAAATGGACATTTTTTTAGAGGTGTCCTTTAACGAGGTGATTTTTTGAATCATAAAAGCTTAAACGTACTTGAATTTTATAAAATCAGGGAGATGCTTATAGAAAAAGCAGAATCGACTCCTGGGAAAAGCATTGCTAAAGATCTTATGCCCTCAACGGATTCAAATGAAGTCAAATTCTCACAGAGCGAGACTCAGGAGGCATTGACCCTGCTTATGAAAAGAGGGAATCCTCCACTTTTTGGCATTTATAAAGTAAGGGATGATGTCAAGCGTGCGGAACTCGGGGGTATGTTACATCCCGGAGCTCTATTAAGAATAGGTGAAGGTCTAAGAGTTTCCAGAGCACTTAAGAATTACATGAGAGACACAAGAGAAGAGACAGTAGAAAACTACAAGATTATTGGAGATATGATTCAAAATCTTGGTGTGTTTAAAGATCTTGAGAATTCAATCAGTAATGCAATAATAAGTGAAGATGAGATTTCGGATAATGCCAGTACCACTTTAAGAAATATCAGAAGACAGATTCGCGGAAAGAATGATGGAATTAAGGACAAATTGAACAGTATAATCAATTCTTCAACACATAGAAAATTTCTTCAGGATGCAATTGTCACAATGCGAGAAGGAAGGTATGTTATACCAGTTAAGCAGGAAAATCGAGGCAGTGTGCCAGGATTGGTTCACGATGTTTCCTCAAGTGGAGCTACTGCTTTCATTGAACCTATGGCTGTTGTGGAGTTGAACAACCAGCTAAAGGAACTTGAAATCAAGGAAAGAGAAGAAATTGAAAGAATCCTTATGGAGCTGACAGGGATGGTTGGTGAAGATGCAGAAGGAATAAGGAGCAATGAGTTGTTGCTTTCCAGACTTGATTTTGTGTTCGCAAAAGGAAAACTTGCTTTGACAATGAATGCAACTAAACCTGTATTTAACGAGAATGGGTATCTCAACATTAAAAAAGGTAGACATCCTTTACTTGGAAAAGATGTTGTTCCAATCGATGTATATCTAGGGGATCAATTTAACACTTTAATAATTACAGGACCTAACACCGGAGGAAAAACTGTAACTTTAAAGACAGTTGGTCTTTTCACTCTCATGGGACAAAGTGGTCTTCATATTCCAGCAGACTTTAATTCTGAATTGTCATTGTTCAAGAAGGTTTTTGCAGATATTGGAGACGAACAAAGCATTGAACAAAGTCTTTCAACATTCTCATCTCATATGACCAATATAGTTGATATTCTAGATGAGGTAAATGAAAGCAGTCTTGTTCTTTTTGATGAACTGGGAGCTGGAACTGACCCAACTGAGGGTGCTGCACTTGCCATGTCAATTCTTGATCATCTCAGAACCATGGGAATAAGAACCTTGGCAACTACTCATTACAGTCAGCTAAAGATTTATGCATTGACAACAGACTACGTAAGAAATGCATCCGTTGAATTTGATGTAGAAACGTTAAGCCCCACCTATAAGCTTCTAATAGGGGTTCCGGGTAAATCAAATGCATTTGAAATTTCCAAGAGATTGGGACTACAAGATTATATCGTAGATAGGGCCAGAGAATTACTTACAAAGGAAAATATTGAGTTTGAAGATGTACTTCAGGCAATGGATAGAGACAGAAAAATAGCTGAAGAGAATAAGACTGAAGCTGAAAGATTAAAACTTGACATACAAAAGTTAAGGGAACAGCTGCAGAATGAAAAGGGAAAGACTGAAGAATTGCGTGAAAAGATTTTGCAAAGGGCCAAAGAGGAAGCAAGGCAGATTGTAAGAAACGCTAAAGATAATGCGGATCTGATAATAGATGAATTAAAAAGCATATCCAGTGAAATTGACAGAGATAAAGGTCGAAGACTCCAGGAAGCCCAGGACATGCTTCGGAAGGAAATTAGAGAAAAAGAAGCTCAAGCGAGTACGGGGATTAAAGAGATAAAATCAAAGAAACCTCCCATGAACCTTAAAGCAGGTGAAACTGTAGAAGTACTTTCTTTAAACCAGCAGGGAACAGTTGTTACTCCTCCTGATGATAAAGGTAATGTTGAAGTGCAGATTGGAATAATGAAGGTAAATGTATCTCTCTCTACTCTGAGAAGAGCAGAAGGCAATGAGCAGACTACATCGATGGAGAAGAGCAAATCTGTTAATACCAGAAAAACCAAGGCTATCAAGTCGGAGTTGGACCTGAGAGGTAGAAACATTGAAGAAGGTACCTTTGAGCTAGACAAGTATTTGGATGATGCATTTATATCTGGACTTAAGGAAGTTTATATAATTCACGGCAAAGGAACCGGTGCCCTAAGGGATGGTGTGAAATCCTATTTAAAAAATCACAGACTAGTCAAATCCCAGAGGTTAGGAAAGTATGGAGAAGGCGGCGACGGAGTAACTGTGGTAGAATTGAAAAACAGTTGATTACGATATTTAATGGGAGGAATAAATATGATTAGTTTCAAGAACGTGGTAGTGGAATTACTAGATGAAAAAGTCGAAAGTTTAAGTCAGGATGAGATTGAAAGTCTTATTGAAACACCGCCATCTTATGATATGGGTGATTATGCATTTCCAACTTTCAGGCTAGCTAAGGAATACAGAAAATCACCTAATGCAATCGCAGAAGAACTGGCAGCTAGTATCAGTGAGAATAAGTTTTTCGAAAAAGTTCAGAATCAAGGACCATATGTGAATTTTTTTATAAACAGAGCAAAACTTGCTGAAGATGTTATTTCAGAGATTATGGATCAAAAAGAAAAATATGGTTCGTCAGATATGGGAGAAGGTAAGAAGGTTATTGTGGAGTTTTCTTCTCCGAATATCGCAAAACCATTTCACATTGGTCACATTAGAACCACAGTAATAGGCAATTCTCTTGCAAAGATATATGAATTTTTAGGATTTGATACAATTACAATCAACCATCTAGGAGATTATGGGACTCAATTTGGAATGCTTATCTCAGCTTACAAAAAGTGGGGAGATCGTAAAGTAATTGAAGAGAATCCAATCTCTGAGCTTTTAAAGCTCTATGTAAGATTTAACGATGAAGCAGAAGATAAACCTGAACTTAAGGATGAAGCCAGATATTGGTTTAAAGCACTTGAAAACAAGAATCCAGAGGCTATGGAATTATGGCAGTGGATCAGAGAAATAAGTCTTAAGGAGTTTAACAGAGTATATGACATGTTAAATATTAAGTTTGATTCCTACGCAGGTGAAAGCTTTTATTCAGACAAAATGCCAACAGTTCTGGAAGAAATGAAGGAAAAGGGTATTGTCAAGGAATCAGAAGGAGCATTGATTGTTGATCTGGAAGAATACGGAATGCCACCTGCTCTAATTATGAAAAAAGACGGCTCAACTCTTTACACAACAAGAGATATTGCAGCAGCACTCTATAGAAAAAAACATTACGACTTTCATAAAAACCTGTATGTCGTTGCATCTCAACAGAATTTACATTTCAAAGCTTGGATTAAGATTGTTGAACTGATGGGTCACGAGTGGGCAAAGGATTGTATTCACATACCATTCGGAATGGTGAGCTTGGAAGATGGAACCTTGTCAACAAGAAAGGGAAGGGTTGTATTCCTTGAGGATGTTTTAAACAAGGCTATTGAAAGTACTAAGAATATAATTGAAGAAAGAAACCCAAATCTTGAAAATAAGGAACTTGTTGCCAAGCAAGTGGGAATTGGAGCAATTCTATTCCAGGAATTGTTTAATCAAAGAATAAAAGACTATACATTTAATTGGGATAGGACTCTTAGCTTTGAGGGAGAAACAGGACCCTATGTACAATACACACATGCAAGAGCTAACTCATTGCTTGAAAAAGGAAATTTTGATCTTGAAGATAAAATTAACCTTGAAAAGCTAACGAGTGATGACGAAACAAATATAATTCGAATGCTATATGACTTTCCAAACATTGTGGTGGATGCCATGGAGAAGAATGAACCATTCTATATAACTAGACAAATTGTAGAAATTGCAAAAGCTTTCAATACATTCTATAACAGCACTCAGATTATAACAGATGATGAGGAAGCAAAGAAAGCACGACTCGCATTGGTGTATTCTACCAAGACTGTAATTAAAACAGGTCTTGGATTGTTGGGCATAGACGCTCCTAACAAGATGTAATAATAAAAAAAAGAAGAGACCTTATCAAAATGATAAGGTCTCTTCTTTCAAGTAATCAAGGAACTGATCTTGTGAAAGTTCAGCAAGTGAGGATAGTTCTATCAGAATATTTTCTCTTAACTGAAGAAAATCATCGATATTGTTGGCCTTGCCAGTGTATTCAAGAGCTTCTATTATTAGTAACATATCATCCTTTGACATTTCTTGAATTGATATTTTGTCGAAATCAAAGTGCTTCATTTTATGTCCCCTTTCATTAGTTCTAATATACATTCTAGTACTTTTCAAAGAATTATTCAATAGAATTAATCCTAATAATTATTGGCCTTACTGTGATTTTTAGGGTAAAATAATAATGGTGACCAGAACAGAAAGGGAGATTATAATGTCAGTTATACTAACAACGCTGAATTCTAAATTCATACACTCAAACTTGGCCTTAAGATATTTGAGGGAGTATGTCAAGGATATAGAGGATATTCAAATTGAAGAATACACAATTAATCAGAACCTTGGAGATATAGCTTCAAAGATTTATGAACTAAAGCCTAAATTGGTAGGATTTTCAACATATATTTGGAATATTGATGAGACTCTTGAAATATGCGAAAGATTAAAGCTTGTAAGCCCACAGACAAAGATATTGTTGGGAGGACCGGAGGTTTCATATGACATGGAGGAACTTCTTACTAGTCATCCATACATAGACTATATAGTCTATGGAGAAGGTGAGGAGACTTTTAGGGAACTGCTAATTAAGAAAAATCTGGAAAGTATAGAAGGTCTCGCATTCAGAGAAGGCGACAAGATACTAATCAATTCTCCCAGGACGTTGATAAAAGACATAAACAGCATCCCTTCTCCATATGAGTCCATAGGGGATGAATTCAAAAATAAAATAGTATATTATGAAAGTTCGAGGGGGTGCCCTTTTAACTGTGCATTTTGTCTATCATCAACCATAAGGGGCGTAAGGTACATGAACCTTGACAGAGTAAAGAGAGATTTGGACAATCTTATTGATGTCGGGGTTAAACAGGTTAAGTTTGTAGACCGTACCTTCAATGCAAACAAGGATTTTTCCCAGGCCATTATGAGTCATATCATCGAAAGAAATCCTGTTGGAATAAATTTTCATTTTGAAGTAACAGCCCATCTGATTGACAATGAACAACTAGAATTTTTCAAGGATATCAAGGAAGGGTTGTTTCAGTTTGAAATAGGTGTTCAGTCAACAAATCCGAAGACGATAGAAGCTATTGGTAGAAATACAGATTTTGAAAGACTTGCCAAGGTTACTAGGACAATCAGACAAAGTAAAAATATTCATCAGCATTTGGACCTGATCGCCGGACTTCCGTATGAAGATTATCATAGATTTGGCGTATCTTTTGATCATATATTCCAACTTAGACCTGAAAAGATTCAGCTCGGGTTTTTGAAATTGTTAAAAGGTTCTGCTCTTAGAAACCTGAGGGAAGAATATGGATATGGACTAATTGACAAAGCTCCTTATGAAGTTATGAAATCCAAGTGGATTAGTTACGATGATGTTATAGCATTAAAAGGAATTGAGGAGTTGGTAGAAAAATATTATAACGAAGAATACTTTAAGCACAGCATTGAGTATATTCTTCAAAATCAATTTCCAAGTCCGTTTAGATTTTTTGAGGATCTAATGAAATTCTGGAAAGAGCAAGGTTTGTATGACCTATCACATAGCAAGGATCGCCTTTATGAGATTTTAATGGACTATTACAAGAAACAGTCTTATGATCAATTTGAAATTTTCATTGAATTACTTGCATTTGATTATCTTCAGAACAATAAGGGGAAACCATTGCCAGAATACTTCAATATTGGAAATGGTTTTGATATGACCAGGAGCCATGAGTTGTTGAAGTCAAAAGCATTATTATCAGAGATTTTGCCCGAATATATGGACATAACAACAAAAAAACTATTAAAGAAAGTAAAAATTCAAGAATTTAAACATGATCTATATGAAATTATTAACAGTGGGTATAGGAAAAAAAGCAATAAACAAAAAACTTTAGTTTTGTTCAACTACAAAGATGGAGTTTTGGAAAGATGTAAAACTTATAATATTTCTAGCTATGCGGAGGAGTTGACTGAATGAATGTAATTAGTGATATTTTACTTGTAAACAAGGAGATTTTATCAAAATCCAAGAATACGTTGACAAGAAACCCAGAGGTATTGTTAATGGGCGTAGTGTATTCAATACTGAGTTTGGTGGCAGGAATTGTAGTTTTTAATCTATTGTCTGGTCTTGGATTCTTGTTGGGTATTATTTACGCACTAATTGAGAGTGCAATAATTTCCAGCTATTTATTTGTACTGCATAATGTAGTTGTTTATAACAGGTTCAGGTGGAAAGACATAAAATATGGTTTCACTTATTTTATTAGGAAAGTATACGGAGTTCTTTTCATCTTCTATCTTGTAAACTTAGTATTGAATTTATTATCAAGCATCATTGGAACATTTGCAGTTGCAATTATACTAATTATTGGGATCGCAGCATTAGTAGTTTTAAATCCATTGCCTGAATCATTATATATCAAGGAAAGAGATTCACTTCAAACCATCTTGTATTGTATTGAATTTATGAAAGAAAACTGGTTGAACTGGATACTACCCAACGGATTATTTATGATTATTCTTTACTTTGTTACAGGTGGGATATTCAATGGTGGTCTTAATCCATTTAGAGGGTTGTCTTTCAGCAGTTCTATTCTATCAATAATAATGTATCTTTTGGGAAGTGTTTTTCTTTCAGCAGTAATGATATACAGAGGGCATCTGTTTAAACTGCTTAGCACAACTACATTAAGGAAAAGAATGTTTATGAGAAAGCTTTAAAGGAGGAATCATATGTCAGTAGGAGAAAAATATTTCAGAGATAAAACAGAGTCTGTGAGCTTTGTACAACTTAAAGATGAGAGAGACTTTACAATTCATGGGTTTGATTTGGATCAATCCATACCATTGCCGGTGGTAACTGAGAAACTTTTAAGTGAGTTAAGCAAGGTAGACAGTGAACAAGGAATTACATTGGAAAGAGTTATTGAAGGGATACTTTATCTAATGGGAGCTGACCAGCACTTTAAATACCATGATTACTACAGTCGGATTCTCGAAGCATATAATCCCGATATTGAAAAGGAATTGTTCAAGAGAGCAATTTTAGCATTTGAAAATGATGATTATACAGAAAGTGGTCTTTTTTTCAGAGCATACAACAATATGTATGGTAGCAAAGAAGGTATGCTTTATTATGCTATGGTTCTTGAAGCTATGGGCAAAAAAAGAATTGAAGAAGAAAAAATTGATGAGGGTAATGAGTTCCTGGAGGAGTCAACAGCAATACTTGAAGAATTACTGGACGAAGATAGAGAATACTATCCTGCATATTATAAACTGGGATATCACTATAAGTTCTATGAACAGTATGTAAAAGCTAAACTAACCTGGGATAAGGTTTTAATCTATGATCCAGACGAGAATAGAAGACAAGAAATACGACAAGAACTTGATTTGATTGACTCAGATTACAGAGTAGAACTTGGGTTGACATATATGAATAATATGAACTATGAAAAGTCCATAGAAGTGTTATCCAAACTTATGCCTAAACACAGTAAAAACTGGTATGCTAACTACCTTCTAGGAATGGCGTATAGGGGATATGGCGACAACCAGATGGCTATGGATTATTTTTATGCTGCCATGGATAGTGATCCAACAGTAGCTGAAGTTTATAATGAGCTTGGAATATCATATTTCAATGATAATGATATAGAAAAAGCGATAGATATTTTTACAGAAGGTATAGAGGCTGGCATTCACGATGACTATAGACTCTTTTTTAACAGAGGACTTGGCTATCTTAACCTTGGAGAAATAGACAAGGGATATGATGATGTATACAAGGCACATAAGCTGGATCCAGAAGATGAAAATGTAAAGGCTCAGTTGAATGCAATTGATAGATTCAAAAAGGAACAATAAACGAGGAGGAATATATATGATAGAGAGATTACAGGATCTTTTATCTGTAAAAGGAGAGAAAATGAGACTTGCTGTAGTAGCATGCCAGGATGAAGATGTGTTGGAGGCTGTTGTAGAAAGCTCTAGACTTGGAATAAGTGAGCCAGTTCTTATAGGGTCCAAGAGAGAAACCGAGGATATTGCTGAAAGACTCAACTTAGATATATCAGGATTTGAGTTTATAGATGAGACTGATATTTCAGCAGCGGCTGAAATCGGAGTGAGAATGGTAAGTGAAGGAAAAGCCGACTTCATAATGAAAGGGTTGGTTGATACTTCCATATTGCTAAAAGCTGTTTTGAATAAAGATTGGGGGCTAAGAACTGATAGCCTTTTAAGTCATGTAATGGTATACGATGTAGAAACATATCACAAACTACTTTATCTAACAGATGGAGGTATGAATTTAAATCCATCTCTGGATGAGAAAAAGAAAATTATTGATAACAGCGTCACCGTAGCCAAAGCTATGGGTTGCCTTAATGTTAAAGTAGCTGCTTTGGCAGCAAAGGAAAAAGTAAACCCAAAGATGCAGGCAACTGTTGATGCAGATGAACTTAAAAAGATGTCCAAAGCAGGTTTGTTTGGGGATGATGTAATTGTCGAAGGTCCTCTGGCACTGGATCTGGCAGTTTCAAAAGAAGCTGCAAAGATTAAAAAGATAGACAATCTAGTGGTGGGTAATGCTGATATATTGCTTGTTCCAAACATCGAGATGGGCAATGGAATCGGTAAGGCAATAACATACTTAGCAAATGGTAAATCAGCAGGTATAATCATGGGGGCAAAAGCTCCGGTTGTTTTGGTATCAAGGGCAGATGATAAAGATACCAAGTTATTCTCAATTGCACTTGGAAACATGATATCACGATATACTAACAAAATGGCTTAAAAATGACATTTGTCAACAATGTATCTGTTTTAAATACTATAAATTGGTTGTAAAAAACCGTTGACTTTATACTCGAAAGATGGTAATATTTAAAAAGTCAGCAAAACAAATAAATGAAGCACTCAAAAAACTTCAAAAAAGATGTTGACGCAGGATTAGTATACATGGTATACTAATCAAGTCGCCTCGAGAGAGGACGACAATGAACCTAGATAACTAAACAGTTGTGAGAACTTTGAATAAACCAAGAATCAATTTTTTAAAAACAAATAAT
>NZ_JBMEMN010000032.1:0-25496 GCF_049310905.1 Gudongella sp. DL1XJH-153 | reverse complement strand
GCGCCGTATACGGAACCGTACGTACGGTGCTGTGAGAGGTCGGTAGATGAAATAATCATCTACCTCCTACTCGATTGCACTAGATCGTCCATTCTCCATCTTTGAAAATCTGGATCTTTTCTCCTGATTCTGTAATCCCTGTTATGTCCAGGTCACTTGTTCCTATCATAAAGTCCACATGGGTAAGTGAATTGTTTACACCATGCTCTGTCAGCTCATCGTCTGACATATCCGGACCATTTTTTATTGTTGTAGGATAGGCCTTACCGAAGGCAAAATGACAACTGGCATTTTCATCGAATAATGAATTAAGAAAAAGTATCCCCGCCTTTTCAATTGGGGAGCTAAAAGGAACAAGTGCAACTTCACCTAGTCTCTTGGCACCTTCATCCATTTCTAATAATTCAGTAAGGAACTCTATGCCTTTTTCAGCATTATATTCCACTACTTCCCCATTTTTAAAGACCAGCTTGAAGTTATCTATGGTATTTCCACTTCTGTTTAGAGGCTTTGAACTGTAAACCACCCCGTCCACTCCGTCCTTGTGAGGTAATGTAAAGACCTCTTCAGTTGGGATGTTGGCTACAAAGTAGTCTCCCTTTGCATTGTCTCCTCCTCCGCCCATCCATATATGTCCATTTGGAAGTTTTACATGGAGGTCAGTTCCATTTGAAGCCTTGTAATGAAGGGACTGGAAGTTCATGCTGTTCATGTAATCCACTCTTTTTGTAAGAGAATCAAGATGTTCATCCCATGCTGCAAGAGGGTCTTCCATGTTCATTCTTGTTGCCTCAAAAATAGCTTCCCAAAGCTTTTTCACAGCATCTTCTTCGGGAATTTCAGGGAATAATCTCTTGGCCCATCCAGTGGTTGGAATAGAAACCACACACCAAGAATTAAGGTCGTTCATGGTATATTTCATATTCTCCTTGTTGGCAATTGCAGCTGCCTTGTTGAAGGCGGCAATTTTCTTTGAGTCGACCCCTTGCAGAAGCTGGGGGTCGTTTGCTGATATGGATATGAATGCAGCACCCTTTTCAGCGTAGTACTTTTCTGAATCAGCCTTCCACTTTGGGTACTCCTCGAATACTTCCATTGGTGCATTATCATACTTAAGTCTTGTCAGAGTGTCATCTGACCAGTTAATATGTACATCGCTTGAACCTGATAAATATGCTTCCTCGGCAAGCATCCTTACAAAGTCAGCACCTTCTATGGGTGCCTTTACTACAAGTGGTTCGCCTTTTTGAATATTTACACCAAAATTTATTATAAGCCTGGCATAATCTCTTTTTCTTTCTTCAATACTCTTCATTAAATCACCCCGATTTATTTGTATAATTCCAGTTTATAGGATATAGGGGGTAATGTAAACATTTCTGATGATAATTGCTTAAATTGATAAATTTATTTATCAGAAAACAGAGCAATACATGGATTTCTTGTTATAATGGATGTATCGTCTTATATAAATAAGAAAGAGGTGTACATATTGAGTCTTTTTAAAGAAACACTTGAGAAAATAGAATCTCCTGACAAGGAAGCAATGGCAAGGACCAGGGAGAAATGGGATGGATTGGTTAAGCCCATAGGAAGCCTGGGTTTTATGGAGGAAATGACAATAAAGCTATCCGGAATTACTGGCAAGACTGTGAATAAGATTGACAGGAAGGCAATAGTTGTAATGTGCAGTGACAATGGAGTTATGGAAGAGGGTGTAAGTGCTGCTCCACAAGTATTTACAAGACTCCTGGCTGAAAGTATGGTTAAGGGAATAACCGGAGTTGCAACCATGGCTAAATATGCAGGTGCTGACATTGTTACAGTTGATATTGGAATGAATGGAGAAATTAAAACTCCCGGAATTGTGGACAAAAAAATTGCAAATGGCACCAAAAATCTCGCAGTCGAAAGTGCCATGACATATCTGGAAGCGATCCAGGCAATAGAAGTGGGAATTGAGATTGGGGATAACCTTTTTTCAGAGGGCTACGATATTCTTGGAACAGGTGAGCTTGGAATGGGCAATACAACTACTTCCGCTGCAATGCTAAGCGTCTTGGGCGATCTTGATGTGGCAATAACCTGTGGCAAGGGAGCGGGTATTACTGAATCTCAATATCTACACAAAATGAATGTAATAAAGAGGGGAATTGACTTAAACAATCCTGATCCAGGTGATCCTGTTGATGTACTTTCAAAAGTGGGAGGCTTTGATATCGGTGGAATGTGTGGACTTTTTCTATCCGCTGCCAAAAACAGAAAGCCTATTGTAATGGATGGATTCATTTCATCTGCTGCAGCTCTTTGTGCAATAAAGCTTGACCCAAATGTAAGGGATTATATCATTCCATCCCATTTATCCCAGGAACCGGGCTCTGCTGCAATGATGGAAGTATTGGGCTTATCGCCCATGCTAACCATGAAAATGAGGTTAGGAGAGGGTTCTGGATGCCCGCTGGCATTCCAGGTTCTTGAAATGGCACTTTATACTCTTGAAAATATGGGTACATTCGAGGAAGCATCAATAAACAGCGAAGTTCTTGTTGATATGAGAGAAGATTAAATTGTTTTAGATGCATATAAGAATGATGCATATCATTCAAATCATGAAAGAAAGAAGTGATTACAATGGTAAAGTTTTCTAAAAGAATGGATAACATGAAGGAATCTGCAGCTGTAATAAGGGGACTTTTCGGGGCAATGACAAATCCTGGAATGATTTCTTTTGGAGGAGGCGCTCTGGCAAGGGAATCACTGCCTGTAGATATTTTAAGGGAAATATCCCATGATATATTAAGTAAGGAAACAAGAGGTTTTGAAGCATTGTCCTACGGGCCAGTCGAAGGTGTCAAGGATCTGAGAGAAGTTGTAGTAAGTGAACTTCTTAATCCCAAGGGGGTGGAGGCTGATCCTGATGAGATAATGATCCTGACCGGCGGTCTTGAAGCGATGAATCTTATGTGCCAGATATTTATTGATCCGGGTGATGTAATACTTGTTGAGTCACCGACATTTGTACACAGTGTGGAGATATTTGACATGTTCCAGGCAAAGTGCATTTCGGTTGAAATGGATGATGATGGGATGGATGTTGAGGACCTTGAAGAAAAGATAAAGATGTACAATCCAAAGATGGTTTATGTTATACCTACTTTCCAAAATCCAACTGGCAGAACACTTTCCCTTGAAAGAAGAAAAAAGGTTGCTGAACTTGGAAGCGAATATGATGTAATCATTCTTGAAGATGACCCTTACAGAGATATTAGATACAGCGGAGAAGAACTCTCACCTATAAAGACATTTGACAAGACAGGTCATACTGTACTGGCTAACAGCTTTTCAAAAATCTTCTCTCCAGGCAGTCGACTTGGATACATCTTGGCTGATAAATATATAATTGATAAGATTTATGATGCAAAATCAGCGACAAATTCCCATACTGCGATGCTTCCTCAGATACTCTGTGCGGAGTTTTTCAAAAGAGGTCATTACAAGGAGCACCAAAAGATGCTTTGTGAAATTCACAGGGAAAGACGAGACGCCATGATGAAGGCACTCCAAAAGCATTTTCCTGAAGGCACAAAATGGACGTATCCAGATGGTGGGTTGTTTACCTGGGTTGAACTTCCAGGAGGAATCAATACCACGGAGCTTCTAAAGGAATCCATCAGTGATCCTAGTGTTAAGGTTGCTTATGTCGCAGGAGAAGGATTCTTTACAGATGGCGGTGGAAAGGGAAGAAATTCCATGAGACTTAGTTTCAGCGCGGTACCTCCAGAGAAAATCAATGAAGGAATTGAAAAACTTGGGAATCTTATTAAGTCAAAACTAGAATAAAAACAATCCAGCTACTATCAGAGTAGCTGGATTGTTTATTCACTCATCCATGGGTCTTAGTTTTCTATATATTGTATTTCTAGAGATACCCAGTTGCTCTGCGGTCTTTTTCTTGTTTCCATCATTTTCTTTTAAGGTATTCAAGATAAGTTCGGTTGTAATTGCGGATAAGTTTTTATTTGGGCTAGTATAGTATAGGCTTGAATCATCGGTCATCAGGCCAGCACGCAATAGGTTTTCCTTTGTTACATATTCTCCATCGCAGTAAAATAGAGACAAGGATATTATATTCTCAAGCTCCCTAATGTTCCCCGGCCAGTCATAGGAAAGAACTAGATTGGTAGCTTCCTCATCTAGCCCATTGACTCCTTTTAAGGTATCATTGGAAAACTTGTGTATAAAATAATTACATAGTAAAAGCACATCATTACCCCTGTCCTTTAAAGGAGGTAATGGTAGAAACAAAACTTTCAATCTGTAGTATAAGTCTTCTCTAAAGGATTCCTTATGAATCATGTCCTCAAGATTTCTATTTGTAGCAGTTATGATTCGTACATCAATATCCACTTTTTTATTGCTTCCTATTCTACTTAAACTTTTTGTTTCTATTATCCGAAGCAATTTTGCCTGCAGATGCATATGCAATTCTCCAATCTCATCCAGGAAAATAGTGCCACCATCGGCAAGTTCGAATTTTCCGATTTTTCCTCCCTTTTTAGCTCCTGTAAAAGCACCTTCATCATATCCAAACAATTCACTTTCAAACAAATCCCTGGGATAGCTCGCACAGTTTATGGCAACAAAAGGACCTTCTTTTCTGGAGCTGTGATTATGAATAGCCTGAGCCATAAGCTCTTTGCCTGTCCCGCTGCCACCTATTATAAGGACGTTTTTGTCACTTCTTGAAAACCTCTTTGCAATATCGATTGTATCCTTTAGTTTCTTGCTTTTCCCTATGAAATCATTAAAATCATAACTTGCATGATGACCCATAAGATCTGATGCGACTTTTAATGAACGAGTCTTCTTTCTGTAAATATCTATGGCCCCAATCAATGAATTATCTTTAAATACCGGGTAAGCGGAATTCATAAGATTAACTGAATGGTTTGGAAGCTCTATAAGATATTCAACATCTAAAACAGCCTTTTTTGACTTAACAGCTTTAACAAGTATGGAGTTTGAAACAAAGGTCTTCAAATCTTGATTAAGAAAGTCTTGCTTTTCAGAATCCAGCATACTGCAGGCAGACTTATTTATGTATGTAAGAAATCCATTTTCATCACACGCAGATATTCCCTCATCCACTGAATCAAGGCAATCCAGGAGGTAGGTATACTTCCTCATTAAATCTATATGCTTTTCAAATATGGTTGATATCGAATTTTTTGTTTTTCTAAGGATTTCATCAAGTTTGACAGAATTATTGCTAGATGATGAAGCAACAAGTCCGTAGGAGGAAAATTCACCTTCATCAAAAAGCTTGATTCTGGAATTATAGTCAGCTTGAGGGCTCTTAAAAAGAGACTTAAGCTTATCTCCTGGAAAGGATTCATCTGTAGATGAATATCCCGAAAGAATTTTACCGTCTCTTAAAAGCAATAATGAAATATCTTCATAAAGAATCATTCCAGTAATAACCTCAAAAAGGTCAATAATTAATTTCTCTTCAGATTCAAGGCCATCTTGAAACAATAGCATGGTTGCTGAATTCTTATCTTGGTATGCCATAAAGTGTACCACCTCTCTCACAGGGTTACATGTCCCAAAAAGTTACACAAATTACAAAAAATAACATTATGTTTAGTTCCCTCTACATGTTGAAAACTCAGAGATAAATTGCAAGTATGTAATAACTAAAAATATGCAAACGTTGTTAACTGAGCATAAAAGAATAGAAGGATAGTCATCATGTTACAAATTGGTACATTTGTTATTGATTATATCCCTGAAAAACAATATTTGCAACAAGAAAAGAAGAAACAAAAATATTGATTATTTTTCTGAAAAACCTGTAAAGGTTTATATTCCAACATATAGAGTTTTGTTTCAAGAAATGATTCAGAATAATTTTGGTGAAATGACATACTTGGCCCGATTATTGCAAATATTATATTGATGTGATTATAAAGAAAGGAGGTGAAGGCATTTTGGTGGAATTTAGAAAGTGTATTACAAACCTTGACAAGTCCAGCTATGCTCAGGAGAAGAGCACTCCGCTTGATACTAGAGGGTTTATGGATTGCTCAAATGGGATTAATCCATTTGGTATGTCGCAGCAAGTTCATAATGCATTTCTTGAATTTGACATAGCTGAACTGAACACATATCCAAAGCCTGCCATCAGCCTAAAAAGGGTCATAAAGGAATATTGGGATGATGTTTCTGAAGTTGATGAGAGACAGATTATTCTTGGAGATGGATCAATTGAACTTATATATAAAATTAATAAATTATTTATTGACGATTCATCTAGTGTCATGGGTTACTCGCCTCAGTTCTCTGATTTTGTTGACGATGTAAAAGCCAATGGTGGAAGATATGAAAGTTACATCCTGAATGGCTCCAATAACTTTAAAATGAATCCTGAAGTATTCATCGATATGATGAGTAATGATCATTCATTGTTTTATATCGACAATCCCAACAATCCAACAGGTCAGGTCATCCATATTGATGATTTGGAGAGAATTGTGAAGCATGCTTCTGAGCTAGGGAGACCAATTGTAATAGACGAAGCATACGGTGATTTCATAAGCAAAAGCAACTCGGCAATAACACTAATGAATAAATATGAAAACCTGATAGTAATAAGATCCCTGTCAAAGGGATTGGGACTGGCTGGTTTAAGAGCGGGATATATGGTTACATCAAAAGAAGTTTCACATCAATACAACAAGGTCTCTAATCCTTATGAAATGAATAGCATTGCAAGGCATATTGCGGAAGCAGCTTTAAAAGATTGTCAGTTCATGAAAGATTGTTCAAAAAAAATTATTGCGCTCAAGAAAAGATTTACTGAATCATTAGAAGAACTCGTTGTAGTCCAGACCGACAAGTCAGTGCCTATTATGACTTTAATGCATCCTGACAAGAGTGTGGACCTTGAGAAACTTTTGATGAAGCATGAAATCATTTCTGTATCTTGCAGAGGTTTTGTAGGATTGGGACAGAACTTTGTAAGGCTTATGATTCATGCTGATGTGGATGACTTGATTGATAGGTTTAGAAGAATTGAAAACGAAGTAAAGTACACATGTTAAGGGAGAGCTAAAAGTGATATATGACAAATGTATTGAGATTGTTGATAGAGATTCAAAGGTATATTCTGACTTCGCTAGGATACCATATTATCCACTGGCAATAAAGAAAGGAAGAGGAGCCACAATTGAAGATATGGATGGCAACCAGTTCATTGATATGCTCTCAAGTGCAGCATCGTTGAACACTGGACACAGCCACCCAAGGATAACTCGGGCAATCACGGATCAACTGGAAAACTTCATAAGCTATACAGCAGCATATACATATTCAGAACCTTTAGTGGCACTAGGTGAAAAGCTATGTAGCATCACTCCAGGAGAATTTGAGAAGAGAGTTGTTTATGGACTATCAGGCTCAGATGCAAATGATGGAATGATCAAGATGGTCAGGGCATATACGGGAAGGAGTAAAATTATTTCATTCGTGGGTTCATACCATGGTTCAACTTTAGGGGCATTGTCATTATCAGCTATCAGTTTAAACATGAGGCGAAAAATTGGACCGCTGCTGCCAGACATTTCCCATATCAAGTATCCAAATTGCTATAGATGTTCCTATGAAAAGCAGAGCGAATCCTGCAATCTGGAATGCATGAATGATTTCAAGGAATCATTGGCGACATATATGCCGCCTGAGGAAATAGCTGCAGTTGTTATGGAACCAATTGCAGGTGATGCTGGATTGATTGTTCCACCAGAAAAATATGTAAAGGAACTTCACAGGATTTGCAAAGAAAACGGCATTCTTTTTGTAAGCGAGGAAATACAGCAGGGTTTTGGAAGAACAGGGAAATGGTTTAGCATTGAGCATTTCGACATTGAACCGGATATTATTGTTATGGGTAAATCAATGGCTTCAGGTGTTCCATTAAGTGCTATTGTTGCCAGAAAGGAGATAACTGAAGCACTTGGTCCTCCGGCTCACCTTTTCACAATGAGTGGAAATGCCCTATCATGTGCAGCTTCAATTGAAACTATTGAGATCATTCAAGATGAAGACTTGATTGAAAAGTCAAAGGAACTGGGTGAGTATGTAAAGGAAAGATTTACGGAAATGATGCAGAAATATGAATTAATTGGAGATGTAAGAGGCAAGGGATTGTCAATCGGAGTGGATCTTGTAAAGGACAGAACAACAAAAATCGGCAACAAGGAAGCGGCTGCCAAGATATGTTACAGATGTTGGGAAAAGGGCGTAATTGTAATCTTTCTAGCTTCAGGTGTTTTGAGAATTCAGCCTCCTCTGGTAATAACTAGAGAAGAGCTTGATCAGGCTCTTAAGATAATTGAGGAATCGATAGTGGAATACATAAATGGTGATATTCCCGACTCAGTACTTGATATAGCAAAAGGCTGGTAGAATAAAAGGAGGAGTTATGATGAATTTTGTTAAGAGTGACACATTTAAGAAGTATTTCATACCAGGAATAATTTTTCAGTCAGTAGTAATTGCCGGAGGTTATGGAACTGGAAGAGAGATAGTGGAATTTTTCCTTAGCTTCGGAACGGTTGGAGGTCTGATTGCAATGCTTGCAATATCAGGCGTCATTTGGGGAGTTGTCTGTGCAGCAACATTTGAATTTGCAAGGGTATTTAAGGCTTACGACTATAGAACATTCTTTAAGAAGCTTCTTGGCAAAGCATGGTGGGTATATGAAATATGTTATGTTGTCTTGCTATTGATAGTATTGGCTGTAATAGCATCATCAGCAGGAAGCATTTTAAATGAAATGTTCGGCATCAATTACTACATAGGGGTTGTAGCGATGATGATTGGTGTAGGGATCCTTGTATTGAAAGGAACGGATGCAATAGAAAAGTTCTTGTCATACTGGACATTTCTCTTGTACACAGTTTACATAGTATTTCTTGTAATGCTGTTTAGCAAGTTTGGAGGAGCTATTACGGATGGAATAGCAACCGGAACCATGGAATCGGGATGGGCATTGGGAGGTTTCAAATATGCATTCTATAACCTGGGTATAATTCCAGCGGTGCTTTTTTCTGTTAAACATGTTGAAACTAGAAAGGAAGCAATTGGAGCAGGACTTATGGCAGGCTTGATTGGAATAACACCAGCTGTGCTTCTCTTCGTCGCCATGGCTGGATTCTATCCGGATATATTAACAGCAGCCGTCCCCACTGTGTATATTTTAAGTGCATTGGCTTCACCTATCCTTATGATAGTATTCCAAGTAACCTTATTCGGTACACTTATTGAAACGGGCACAGGATTTATATACGCTGTAACGGAGAGGATAACTTCTGTATATGATGAAAAAGAGAAGAAGATGGAAGGATGGATAATTCCTGGAGTTACAGTCGGATTGCTTGCCCTGGGAGTTTTTATAGCACAATTTGGACTGATAGGATTGATTGCTCAAGGTTATGGTACAATAACCTGGGGCTTCCTGATATTCTATGTAATACCAATACTTACCATTGGTATATATAAGATCATTAATGCATCTTCAGAAAAATTAGAGGCTGAAGTTGCAGAATAGCAAAAAAAGGATTTGCAGGAGACTGCAAATCCTTTTTTTGCGTCCATATCTGCACAAATAATCTTCAATAAGGTATACTATTGATATAAAGATACAAAGGAGGAGAGTAGGATGAACCAGCTTATGAGATTTCTAGCAATGATGCTTGTTGTTGTTTTAATATTTCTAGGATCTTCAATTCTAGGAGACAATACATCCTACCAAGGAACGGTAGCAATTCCTTTACAGAGAAATCTTTATTCAACAAACAAAGTCAACTACAAAACAGAAGATGGCGAGGTAAACTTAAGCATTAAAGCTGAGTATGATATAAGAGGTTTTGTAAAAGGCAAGAGAAAATACTCGGATTATTCTTCCCAGGTTTCAGACTATGATATCATTCTTGTATGGGGAGATTTGAACAAGGAGGAGTATGATCAATTTGTAAATTATTCTCAGAGTGGTAGATGGTATTATTACACTTATGAGACAGGTAGGATTGATCAGAGTTTTATTGCAAAAAACTCTGCCAATGTGCATCTTATTCCCGAGAATGATGAAGTAAAAAGAGAGATCAAGAAAATTGACAAGAATGATTACATAAGAATAGAGGGATATCTAGTGGATGTTCATTTTGATAGTGGCGACTGGAAGACCAGCATGACTAGAGGAGACACAGGGAACGGAGCTTGTGAGATAATATTCGTTAAGGAGCTTCATATAGTTGATTAGGGAAAAATAAAGGTGGTGTAACTTTGGATTTAATGCTATATATTGTGGGTATAATGCTGTTGATTTTCCTTTTGATTACAAAAGTGCCTGGTGTTTTCCATAAACGAAAAACCAAGAAGGAAATCAGACAGCTTAAAGATATGCAGAATACATCAAGAGTAGGAACGATTCAGGAGAAGGACATTGCGCACCTTCCTTTTGTAGTAAAAAAATGGTTGATAAAATCGAATGTGGTTGGAAGCCAGTGGAAAAGGACTGCCCATATCAAGCAAAAAGGGCAAATGAGACTGGATCCTGAATCCGACAAATGGATATTTGTTTCATCTACCCAGATAGTAGGCATGATTGAACCATCCTTCGTTTGGCAGGTAAAGGCAGAGAAAATGCCCTTTATTTATGTCTATGGTTCAGACAGCTATGTTGACGGAGTTGGTTCGATCCAGAGGAGACTGTTGAACATTGTCAAGCTTGCAGACGAAAAAAACGGACCTAAAACAAACCAGTCTTCATTTCAGAGATATCTTTTGGAGCTTCCCTGGTATCCCCAGGCAGCTTTGAATAAGAACATGAAGTGGAAACAGATCGACAAAAGGACTGTCAGAGTCGTCATGAACCATAGGGGAGTACCTGGCGAGGCATACCTTCATTTTGACGAAGAAGGAGATGTCGTCTACGCAAGCGCCATGAGATTCAAAGGAGCGGATGAAAAAGCACAAATGATTGAATGTATTGGTGAATCACGTGAAATCAATGTAATGGATGGAATTAGAATGCCAATTTCAATTGATGTAACCTGGAGACTTCCTAAAAAACTGTACACATGGTTAAAGATTCAGATTGTAAAACTTGACTACAGATAAGTCTAAGAGGAAGTGATTTGTCGACGAAACGATGGGTATTACATCAGATAGGAAGATTAATAAATCTTAAGAATCGAGAGGAAGGATACTATGAGATTTGGAACAAAGATAAGAATCCTTACAGCGATACTTGTGCTGATAAGATCAATGATGAATATGACAAGAGGCCTTAGAAAAACTTCACCTGTATTGATTGCTACAATATCAGCAGTAGCTACTTTTACCGCATTTGTTGTAACACCAAAAGTATGTAAGGAAGTTAGGTCGAGAAGAGTACTTAGCTAGGATTTGGAAGGATTGCCGGTGGATATTGTCACCGGTGATTTTTTAGTGAAATCAGTTTATTACAATGTTACATGCAGACAGCCAATAAAAATATCGGGGTGATATAATGAACAGATTCGACTTTCTAAACACAGATGCCATGCGAAATATTCTTGATTCAGTAAATGTTGGGATTCATATTGTGGACAAGGATGGAGTAACAATATGTTACAACAGTACCTGTGAGGAAATTGAAGGAATCAGCAGCGATTGGATAATTGGTACCAATATGATGGAGTTGGTTAGTGATGGTGTTTATTCCGAGTCGGTTGCACTTCAATCAATTCAGACAGGAAGAACTGTAAAAAGAAGTCAAAGGGTAAACAATAAATATATTTATTCAACTGGGGTCCCCATATTTGTAGAGGATGAACTGGAAATGGTCGTTGTCAGTGTTATGGACATGACCAAAATTGAAGACTTAAGATTCCAATACAATGAGCTTAGGGATATTAATCAAAGGATACAGAGCGAATTGACCATGCTTAATTCGATTGGAAGTGAGGGAGATATAATGGTCTCAAAAAGCAAGGTGATGGAAGATATAAAACACCTTGCTCTAAGGGTCGCAAAAGTTGATTCGACAATTCTTATTGAAGGAGAATCAGGAGTAGGAAAAGGAGTACTTAGCAAATTCATACACGACCACAGCAACAGAAAAGAAGGTTCATTTATAAAGGTTGACTGCTCAGCATTACATGAGAGTTTGATAGAGTCAGAGCTTTTTGGATATGAAGAAGGGGCATTTACAGGAGCGAGAAAAGAAGGAAAAGTCGGGCTGATTCAACTTTCGCATGAAGGGACTCTTTTTCTGGATGAAATAGGTGAACTGCCTCTGAATCTTCAGGTTAAGCTGCTGAATGTTATTCAACACAAGGTATTTCAGAAGGTGGGAGGAACCGAGAAAATTGGTATCAACACAAGAATAATTGCTGCAACGAATAGAAATCTTGAGCGGATGGTTGACGAAGGCGGATTCAGGAGTGACTTGTACTACAGACTTAAAGTAGTCCCAATAACCCTACCTTCCTTAAGAGATAGGAAGGATGACATTGTACCCTTGGCAAGGTTCTTTCTGGATAAGCATAACAGGGAATATGATTTCAACAAGTCATTCTCACCTCGTGCCTACAAAGCCTTGGTAAACTATTCGTGGCCTGGTAATATCAGAGAATTGGAGAACGAGGTTGAAAGACTTGTAGTTACATCAGAAGATGATGTAATTACTGAAGATGATCTGGTCGGTTCAGGAATTTGCAGCCTGGGAAATATCATCACAGACGAATCAAGAAGCTTTAAGGAGAATGTAATGGAGTATGAAAAGATACTTCTTGAAAGATATCTCCAGACTTCGATTGATATTAACCAATTAAGTCAGAAGACAGGACTTGAAGAAAGTACTTTAAGAAAGAAAGCAAAAAGAATTGGAGTGCAGCTTAAGCTTTCAGGAAAAAATTCCTGATACTCAGGAATTAATTCTTGCACCCTTAAAGCTTGATCTGCAGATGGTTTAAAGCATATTTACAAAATGGACAGAGGAAATAATTCCTCTCAAGTCCGGTTTTTGTCCTTGATGATTGGGATAGAACCGGGCTTTTTATTTTGGCACGGGTCTTGCAGTAGTATAATGACGGAAAAAGTAATTTGGAAAATGAAAGCGTTTACTAATATTGATTCAGAAGGAGGTTGTTTGATTGTACATTGAAAAAAGTCTGATGCAATATGCACTTGATACAAGAAGCAGTGATCCTACACCAGGAGGAGGAAGTGTATCTGCATATGTTGCTACCCTGGGATCCGCTTTAACTTCAATGGTAGGTGGACTGACATTCGGAAAGAAAAGCTTCCAGGATGTAGCAGAAGAAACCAGAGTAGAAATGAAGAAAAATGCAGAAGAACTAGAAAATCTTTTTAATGAGCTGGCAGGAATTGTTGATGAAGATACGACGGCTTTTGACAAGGTAATGGCAGCATTTAAACTTCCCAAGGATACTGAGGAAGAGAAGACTATAAGGTCCCTAGCTATTCAGGAGGGTTACAAGGAAGCACTGGAAGTACCATTGAAATGTGCTGAAAAATGCTACAGGGTTATGGAGATTCAAGGAGTATTTGCAGAGAATGGAAATGTAAATGCCATAACAGATATAGGTGTGGGTATTCTCTTGGCTTACTCAGGTCTTGAAGGAGCACTCTTAAATGTAACCATAAACCTTGGAAGCATAAAGGATGAGGATTACCGAAAAGAGGTTTCAAGTAAAGTTTCCATACTGTTATCATCAGCCAAGAACCTTAAGGAAAAAGGATTGGAAATAGTTTACAAGAGACTTGAAGGTTAAGAGGAGCTATAATAGAAAGGTGAGGAGATTATTATGGATAAAAAGTATATATTGGCAGTACCAAATTTTAGTGATGGAAGAAGAGAAGAAGTAATTGAAGCAGTTGCAGGTACTATCAATGGAAGAGAGGGAGTCAAACTTGTTTCATGTGAACCTGAGCATGACTTCAACAGGACGGTTCTTACAATAATAGGTGAGCCTGAACCTCTAAAGGAAGCTCTGCTGGATATGGCTGCCAAGTCCTATGAATTGATTGATATGAACGAGCAGAAGGGAACTCATCCGAGAATTGGTGCACAGGATACAATTCCTTTGTTCCCATTGGCAAATATTGAACTTGATGAAGTAAAGGAGCTTGCTGAGGAAATTGGAAATGAACTTTTCCAAAATCATAAAGTGCCAATATACTTTTCAGGTGAGAATGCAAAGACTGCAGAAAAAAAGGGAATTTCATTTATAAGAAAAGGTCAATACGAGGGTTTGAAAGAGCTTCTTGAAAACTCAGAGCATCCTGATCATGAAGCAAGAAAGCCTGATCTATCTAATGATGGAAAACTTAGTTCAAAGAGTGGAGCTACGATAGTATCAGCCGATATGGAAGGTCTTACTGCCTATAATGTGTTCCTTGCAACAGAGGATGTTAGCATAGCAAAGCAGATTGCAAAGGCTGTGAGAGGACCAAGTGGTGGATATTCAACAATAAGAGCTGTAGGAATTAAGTTCCCTGAAAGAGATGGAGTAGTTGTGTCAATGAATCTTTTTGACTGCTCAGCGACTCCGATGTATAGAGCGTTTGAACTCGTTAAACTGGAAGCGCAGAAGTATGGAGTGGCTGTTACTGGTTCAGAACTGGTTGGCCCTGTAAAACTTGACTATCTGTTAAACAACCTGAATCACTATCTTGGACTTCAGGGACTAAGAAAAGAGCAAATTCTTGAGCATCACTTAATGTACTAAACAAATTACAGGTTAGAGGAGTTGCCAGTAAAGTCCAACTCCCAACCCTTGGAATAAATAGGAGAAAGGGTGAAAAACATGGAAAACGTTTCGAAAATAAACTTAAGTAAAGAAAAAAACTACGACCTTGACAAACTGGATTTGAACGAGCCGAAGACACTTGACACACTCGAACTAGATCGAGCTGACTGGATAAAGGCATTCGTAAAATTTATGATTGTAACAGCTATTGCAATTTTCGTATTCTTTGTACCCGTAAACGGTAGCGTACCCTTTGGGATAATTTATGGGAAAGCAATTTCAATAGTTGAGTCATTGGTTGTTATTAATGGACAGGCTGTCGGTGCCCTATTACTTACAACAATAATACTTATGGGAACAGGAGTAACAAGTATAATAGGAAAGTTCTTTTCAAAAAAAGGCAGTAAGCTATACAATTACTACAAGGCAGATTCAATAATACACCCAGTTCTATACATGGCTGGAGGAATATTTATACTTCTTTACTTTCTAAATAAAATTGGAGTATATGCAGCGCCGGAAATGATAGTTGGAGCATCAACTGGAGAAATGGTAATACCAGGAGTTGTAATAGGGGTAGCATTTATCATTCCGGTTGGAGCATTTTTCATACCTTTCCTGACAGACTATGGTTGTATTGACTTCTTTGGAATACTTCTTGAGCCAATAATGAGACCACTATTCAAGGTTCCTGGGAAGAGTGCAATCGATGCCAGTGCATCATTTGTAGGTTCAACTACAATGGGAATAATAATAACGGGAAGAATGTACAACGGAAGTGTTTACACTGCCAAGGAATCTGCGGTAGTTGCCACCTGTTTCTCTGCAGTATCAGTAGGTTATGCACACCTGGTAATGAAGACCGCTGGAATAAGCGAATATTTTGTCGTAACCTACTTTGTTTCATTCTTTCTTGCTTTTGTCATGGCTGCAATAATAAGCAGAATTCCACCAATCAGCAAAAAAGAGAATGTATTTGCAAATGGAAGAGAGCAGACAAAGGAAGAAAGAACAGAAGGCAGAAGAAAGTTTGGTCCTGAGCTTGTAACCATCGGAGTAAACAGAGCTACAATGAGAGCACACACATCAGGAGCAATGCCAAGAAGAATTGTCAAAAGTGTTGTAGATGCATTCCCTGTACTTCCCAAGGTTATTACACTTCTTTGTTCAATCGGTATTCTAGGGATGATTGTTGCAAAGTATACTCCTGTATTTGATATTATCGGCTATGCATTCTTTCCTTTAACATCACTTCTTGGAGTACCTGATGCAATGGTTGCAGCTGCTGCAATCCCAACTGGGATTACAGAGATGTTTATTCCTGTACTTACAATTGCAGACCAGGTAGCAGAGCTGCATATAAAAACCAGATTTTTTGTAACGGTTGTATCAATGCTGCAGATAATATTCCTCGCTGAATCAGTGGTTGTTATAATGAATACAGGGCTTCCTGTAAAGTTCAGGGAACTGATGATTGTATTCATTCAGAGAACCATAATAGCAATGCCACTTGCAGCAATATTTATGCATCTTTTATTCTAAAAAACCATTTGCACCGGATTTTTTCCGGTGCTTTTTCGATTTTACATACTCTTAACATTCACATTATATATCCTTAATGTACTCCTGTTATTCTATGTATGAAGATAAAACAGAACATAATCTAAGGAGGCAATTACATTGAGAAATTCGAAAAAGTTTATTGTATTGGCATTTGTATTGATAATGACATTTACACTTACGGCTTGCGGAGGTGGAGGAGAAACTCCAGCAGATGGAAGTGAATTAGAGGGTGCAGTAATAGTTGACGGATCCGGTACGGTTTATCCACTGATGGCTCATATTGCAGAAGAGTATATGACTAACGAAGAATCAGGTGTAAGTGTACAGGTTGGTAGAGCTGGTTCAAGTGCAGGATTCAAGAAATTCATCCCTGGCGAAACAGATTTCTCAGATTCATCCAGAAAGATAAAGGATGAGGAGATTACTCAACTTGAGGAAAATGGATTGATGTTTGGCGAAGATGTAATGGAAATAAAGCTTGCCTATGATGGATTGACAATGGTAATAAACAGTAGCAACGACTGGGCAACTGAAATGACAGATGAAGAGATTGTGAACATGTATCTGTCTGGAACATATAGCGATGATGATGTAGTTCTTTGGTCAGATATCAGACCTGAGTGGCCAGCAGAAGAAGTAAACTTCTACGGACCAAATGAGAATCATGGAACATTCGAGTTCTTCTATGAATCAATTCTTGATGAGCAGGACATGGTAAAAACAGCAAACCTGCAACAAGAGTACTCAACATTGGTTGACTTGGTTGCGAATGACGAGTATGCAATTGCATTCTTTGGATATGGATACTATGCAAGTAACACTGATAAGCTACAGGCAGTAAATATTGATTTCGGTAAGGGACCTGTCGGACCTGCACTGGAGACAATTGGTGAAGACCTTCCATACGCAGGATTCACAAGGCTGGTATACACCTACCTGAATCTTGACCATGCAGAGGCAAAACCACAGGTTCTTGATTTTGCAATGTATGTAGTATCACCAGAGGGTGCAGCTAGACTTGCCGGTGAGAATGGATTTGCTCCACTTCCATCAGAAGTTTACTCAGAATACTATCAACAACTTGAAGCACTGAAATAGTAAATTGATTGAGACTGTGAGAGGTAATCACCTCTCACGGTCATTCATCTGGATTTAGATAAATCAGGGGAGATAAGCATGGAAAAAAACAGTATAAGAGAAATTATCCAGAATAATATAAGAAATAAGAATCACTTCTCAGACAAGATCATGCCCAAGATCTTTTTAATTATGGCTTCAATATCCGTAATTACTACCTTTGGCATTGTATATACATTGATATTTGATTCAATCAAGTTCTTTTCACAGGTACCAATAAGAGAGGTCTTTTCCACAAATCTAAGTCCTTTGTCGAAGGATCCCTCTTTTGGTTTCCTCCCCCTTTTAAACGGGACATTGTTAACCACAATAATTGCAATGCTTGTAGCCGTTCCTGTTGGAATGGCAGCTGCAATCTATTTAAGCCAGTTTGCATCGGCTAAGCTAAGAAAGATTCTGAAACCTATACTTGAAGTATTAGCGGGAATACCGACCATAGTATACGGCTTTTTCGCATATTCATTTGTTACCCCCCTTTTGATGAACCTGATTCCTTCTTTGGGGGCAAAAAATGTTCTCAGCCCTGGAATCGTAATGGGGATAATGATAATACCAATGGTTGCATCCCTATCAGAGGATGCGATGAATGCGGTACCTACAATTATGAAGGATGGGGCATTGGGTCTTGGGTCAACAAAGCTTGAAACTACCCTGAAGGTCATAATACCCGCATCGATATCAGGAATAGTTGCATCAATTGTATTGGCAATATCCAGAGCCATTGGTGAAACGATGATTGTTACCATAGCAAGTGGAAGCTCCAAAAATTTTACCTTTGACATAACTCAGTCCATGCAGACGATGACCGCATATATTGTAGAATTTACTAGCGGAGACGCCGGCAGTGGGACAGTGGGTTACTATAGTCTGTATGCAGTTGGATTAATCCTCTTCGTATTTACATTGGGTATGAATCTTATTGCACAGTATATTTCAAGGAAGTACAGGGAGGAGTATTGATGAATTCTAAGGACAAGAAGGATTCCATACTTGAAAAGGATGTGGATTAAATGAATGAGAATATAAAAGGGCCTGAGGAAAAAAGGGTCACTTTCAATAAAAATAGAATATCATGGAGAATAGGACTTAATAATTTTGCCAAGCACCTGTTTTCGCTGTCAACAGTTTTTGCCGTTCTAGTGCTTGGGATACTTCTTTATCAGATTATTGTAAACAGTATTGGATGGCTGGACTGGCAGTTTCTGACAAGCAACCTTTCAATATTTCCTGAGAAAGCGGGAATAAAGGGTGCAATTATTGGTACTCTTTATCTAATGATGATTGTTATACCGGTGACGCTGATTTTAGGTGTTTCCACTGCCATTTATCTTGAAGAATACGCAACCGAGGGAAGAATTCAAAGGATTATTAAGGTGAATATTTCAAACCTTGCCAGTGTTCCATCGGTTATATTTGGACTTTTGGGACTTACTGTATTCTCAAGGATGCTAAGCCTAGGATCAAGCATCATGGCAGGAGGATTAACAATGTCGCTCCTGGTTCTGCCCATCGTGGTGGTGGCTTCGCAGGAGGCTCTCCGAGCAGTACCCGGTTTCCTTAGGGAAGCATCATATGGAATGGGTGCAGACAAGTGGACCACTATATGGAGAGTTGTATTGCCAGTTTCAATACCAGGGATTTTAACGGGGGCAATACTTGCAATCTCAAGGGCGATAGGCGAGACAGCACCTTTGGTAGTGCTTGGGATTCCAACCTTGATAATGAAAATACCTACAGGTGTCATGGATGACTTTACTGTTATGCCAATACAGATTTATTACTGGACCCTTGATACGGTATTGACACCAGAGTATGCCTATCTTGCATCAGCGACAATTGTTGTGCTACTGTTGACATTGTTTATTTTGAACTCAGTGGCTATTATAATAAGGAATAAGTTCCAGAAAACATTCTAAATGGGGGAAAAGACTGTGAGAAGTACAAATGAAGATTCAAATAAGTATGTATATGATGTTAGAGGACTTAATCTCTGGTATGGAGATAACCAAGCCCTTATAGATATAAACATGGGCATTGAAGAGAATGAAATTACTGCCATAATCGGACCATCCGGTTGTGGAAAGTCTACTTTTGTAAAAACACTTAACCGTATGATTGAAAGCATACCCATTGTCAGAACTGAGGGGGAAATCCTATATCATGGCCATGATATTTTCGGATCACATATGATGGTGGAGGAGCTTAGGACAAGAGTTGGAATGGTATTTCAAAAGCCTAACCCTTTTCCAAAGTCCATTTTTGAGAATGTGGTTTACGGTCCAAAAATTCATGGAGTCAAGGACAAAAAAACCCTTATGGAAATTGCGGAGCAAAGTCTAAGAGGAGCAGCTTTATGGGATGAGGTAAAGGACAGAATGTCTGAAAATGCATATAGTTTGTCAGGCGGGCAGCAGCAGAGATTATGTATTGCAAGGACAATGGCAGTAAGCCCTGAAGTTATACTGATGGATGAACCGACATCTGCCCTTGACCCTGTTGCAACAATGAGGATTGAGGAATTGATGGAGGATTTGAAGAAGGAATATACGGTTATTATTGTTACTCATAATATGCAGCAGGCTGCAAGGATATCTGATAAGACAGCATTCTTTCTTAGTGGAGAGCTGATTGAGTTTGACAAGACAAATAAAATATTCAGTAATCCTCATGACAAGAGAACAGAGGATTATATTACAGGTAGATTTGGTTAGAATTATCCATTATGAACATGAACAATATGTTGCGAGAATAACTGTTGGCTGATTATAGCGGACAGTTTTTTTGTGCAGAATTTTCAGATACAGTAGCCTTTAGTCGTTGTACATATTTTTACTAAGTGCTATAATTAAATTTATGTATAAATATTAAATTTTACACATTCCCATACATTTTTCATATCACTTTTACTAACATATAGTGAGGAGCCACCCATGGAACGATCACTCAGGAAATTCATTGATTCAATTTCAATAAAAACTACAATAATAGTTTTGTTTATACTGAGTGTTACACTTACGGTAGGCGCCATCGGTTATGCAACCTATACGAAGTGGAACAATTCAAATGAACAGGTTATAAATAGACTTGCCGATAATCTAAATCATGATATAGTCAATCAGATGGAGGATTATTTTCATATTCCCGAGCAAGTGATTCAGATGAATATAGGAATGATTGAAAATGGACTCGTTGATTTGGATGATCCTGATTCAAGAAATTTGTTCTTCTTGAATACCATTAACACCCAGGATGATATTGTTTACAGCTTCAGTTATGGCTCAGAAGCAGGAGAGTATTACGGCGCAAGGAGTAATGGATCAGGTGATGTTGAATTAATGGTCAACAACAATGAAACTGGAGGAAATTCCTGGTACTATTCTGCAAATGAAGATGGTACGGTTGGAGAATTCTCAAGGGATGCAGGAGCATTTGATCCTCGTACAAGAGCCTGGTACAAAACAGCCACTAGTCAGGCGGGATTTTCCTTCTCACCTGCATATAAGCATTTTTTCATGAATGACCTTTCAATATCAGCGGCAGCACCAGTAATGAATAATACCGGCAATATTGATGGAGTTTTAGGTGTACACCTTCTACTATCAGGATTAAATTGGGCATTGAGTGATATTACTGAGTCTGCTGATTCCTATGCAATGATCGTTGAGAGGGAAACTGGATTTGTAGTGGCCAATTCAATGGGCGATGAAAACTATATTATTAACTCGGATGGCAATTTTGACAGAATCAACATTGCTGATACAGAGAACAGAGTTGCGCTAAAGACATACGAAGAGTATTTAGATGGCAATCCCGGACTTGTTGAAGGTGAAAGAGGACAGGAAACATTATTCAGCAAAGCTACTGAGTTTAACCTTCCAGGAATTGATTGGATTGTTTTAACAGCAGTACCAGAAAGCCTATTGGGAACTACAGTTGACGATTCATTAAGGGATAGTTTGTTAGTCGGGTCTTTGGGACTCTTGTTTTCAATTCTAATGTTTATGATTATAATAAGAAACCTTTTTGATCCAATGGAGGATATCCTAGAGGCTAACAAGAGCTTTTCAGAAGGGGACCTGACTAGAAGAGTCAATATTCATAGACAAGATGAGGTTGGCAGGCTAGGCGAGTCATACAATGACATGGCAGATAGAATTTTTTCACTGGTACACAATCTTGAGGATGAAGTCCGGACAAGAACAGAAGAAATAAGAGATGCAAATAATGAACTTGAAGAAAACAAAGACAAGCTTCAGCTTATTCTGAATTCAGCAGCCGAGGGGATTTATGGCATAGACCTGGAAGGGAATTGTACATTCATAAATAGAAATGCATTGAACATGCTGGGGTATGACAGTCATGATGAGTTGCTTGGCAAAAACATGCATGATATGATTCACCACAGCTCAAGAGATGGTTTTCCAACTAGCTTAGAGCAATGCTCCATAGTGGAAGGCATGAGAAGTGGCAAGGGTACTCAAGTTGACAACGAGGTATTCTGGACAAGGGACAACAGGAGTTTTGCTGTCGAGTACTTCAGTTATCCACAGAAAGTTGAGGGAAGGACCGTTGGTGGAGTCATTACATTTATGGATATAACTGATCGAAAGAAGCTTCAACAGGAGTTATATAGAGAAAAAGAGCAATTCAGGACAACTTTGTTGTCAGTAGGGGATGGAGTAATTTCAACTGATTCAAGAGGCAGAATCGAATTGATGAACCCAATTGCGGAAAATCTTACAGGATGGACCCATGATGAAGCAAAGGGATTGAAATTTGAAAAGGTATTCCATATCATAGATGATTTCACTGGAGAACTTTGTGACAACCCTGTGGAAAGAGTTCTTGAAAGTGCAGAGATAATTGAGCTTCTTGACAATACCACCCTGATAGGAAAGAACGGGTCAAAAATATCCATTGAGGACAGTGCTGCCCCAATCAGAGGTGAGGATGGACTTATAAAAGGCGTTGTTGTTGTATTCAGGGACTTTACAGACAAGAGGGAAAAATTGAAGGAAATCGAGTATCTCAGTTATCACGACTATTTGACTGGACTCTACAATAGAAGGTATATGGAGGATTCAATAAAGAGATTGGATACTCAAAGAAATCTACCATTTACTGTTATGACAATTGATGTCAACGGACTCAAGCTTACAAATGACGCTTTTGGTCACAAGATGGGTGATAAACTACTTACAAGTGTTGCAGAGGTTCTGAGGACAGCTTGCAGGGAGGATGACATAATTGGAAGAATGGGCGGTGACGAGTTTATGGTTATTCTTCCCAAGACTAGTGAAATACAGGCGGATAGAGTAAAGAGCAGAATAGAGGTTGCAGCAAAAAGCATAAGACTGGACTCTGTGATCGTTTCTCTTGCGATTGGTTTTTCAACTAAGAGCACATCTGATGTCGAAATTAGTTCTGTTATGACAATGGCAGACAACAATATGTACAAGGACAAATTGAAGTACGGCAAGCTAATGAGAAGTCAGACTATTGAAATAGTACTCAAGAATATCAATCTGAAGTATGACAAGGAGCAGATCCATACGGAAAGGGTTTCACAGTACTGCGTTGCAATAGCAAGAGAAATGGGATTTTCAGAAAATGAGGTAGAGCAAATAAAGACCGCAGCTATTCTCCATGATATCGGAAAGATAATGGTGCCTCCGGAAATATTGAATAAACCGGGAAGACTTACTGAGATTGAATTTGAAACTATCAGGAAGCATCCCGAAACAGGATATCAGATACTAAAGTCAGTGGATGAATATTCAAATTTGGCACGACAGGTACTATACCATCACGAAAGGATTGATGGGAATGGATATCCTGAAGGACTTGCCGGAAATGAGATTCCACTAGAATCACGAATTATTTGCGTTGCTGATGCATATGAAGCAATGACAGCAAGCAGACCTTATCAGTCATCAAGGACAAAGGAGGATGCAGTTGCAGAGCTTATAAGATGCTCGGGAACTCAGTTTGATTCAGAAATCGTGAAAATATTTGTTGAAAGGGTTCTCTAATAAGAGACAAGAAAAAGAATATGCAATGAAATGAAAAGAGCTGATCCAATGGGTCAGCTCTATTTTACAAGTTTTGAAACAATTTTGAAATCAGGTGTACCTGCTGTCTTGATCAGATCAAAGAGTACAGTCTCGGTATTGGTTATCACAGCGCCCATTTCCTGCATCATATCCAGGGCATTTCTGTAGTTTTCATAGGTTCTTGAGCCTACACCATCCGTAATGACAAAAACATTGTATTTACCTTCTAGAAGATCCCGGACAGTTTGGAATACACAAACATGTGTCTCCATTCCAGTTACCAGGATATTCTTCTTTCCACTTGAGAAGATATTATCCCTTACTTCGTCGTTGTAAGCAGAAAACATAACCTTTTCATGGGGACTTGCAGCAATCAACTCAGCAAGCTCAGGAAGTGTCTTTCCAAGGCCTTTTGGGTATTGCTCAGTGTGAATAACCTTCATTTGAAGTTCCTTCATTGCAGTCAGTAGGATTCTGTTCTTGTCTACAATTTGATCTCCGTTGTGAATTGCAGGTGCAAGTCTTTCCTGAATGTCAATCATCAACAAAAGTGTATTTTCTCTGTCTAGGGTATAATTTTTCATTACAAGCTCCTTTCTATTTTCCAAACACCATTCTGTGAATAGGGTGCCTTTTTACTTTGATTGCTTTTTCAGGACACAACTCGTGACAACAGAAACATCTGATGCAGTCAGTTGTGTCGATGACAGCCTTGTGGTTCCTCATTGAAATAACCTTTGGTGGACAATTTGCTGCACAAACTCCACAGCCTACACAAATCTTGTTTATAACTTCAGGATATGGCCTTATACTCTCCAGTAGAAAATCCTTAACAAACTCTGGAATTCTACCTGAGACAAAATTCACATGAGTTGATCCCGGAAGTTTGAAAGGCTCAATCTGAAGATCATTAATATTCAAACCATATAATACAATTTTTTCAGGATTCAGCAAACCACGGTCAAGGGCATGCCTATTTACTGGTGAGGCTAGAAGTCCTGTGATTCCTGTTGCTACATAATCCAGTTCATATGGGTTTTCTCCTGCCAGAAGAAGACCCAACTCTCTTATATCACCACTGGATGGACCATCACCTTCCATTGCCTGGATTCCATCAATAACTGAAAATAAAGGCCTAACATAGTCGCATACATCAATAAGCATATTTGCGAAATTATCCACATCGTTCATTTTGAGATGATAATCGGCCTTGGTTACTCCAGGAATCATCCCGAAAAGATTCTTAACTGCCCCAGTGTATGTCATCATTGTATGAGTTTTTAGTTTTGCACAGGATACGACATAATCCACTTCAGTAAAGGCCTTTACAAGCTTTAGATTGTTGATTACTTTGGCTTTAGGAGGCTTTACTTCGACTATCGATGTATCGTAATTCAGACTGCAGCCTGTTCTCTCGGCAACTGCAGATATCCCTGATGCATCGTAGACCGATTTCAGCATAACCGGATTGAATGGTCCTCCGGGGCTGTCGCCAACTACTACAGAGTGACCCTTTGACTGAAGGAATCTCACTACACCTTCCACGACATATGGATGAGTTGTTACACCATCTTCAGGTTTGTTCTTTTTGAGAAGATTTGTCTTTACAAGAAAGCTACTATGCTTAATGTTTTTCAGAACATCCAGCTCAGATAGCAGTTTATCTACATCAGTCAATACTTTTTCATAATTGTATTCCTCAGCCTTGAGTATTCCAACCTGCCCCATCTGAAAACCTCCCTTTAATTGTATATTATACAGGATAAAATAAAAAATATTAGTATTTTTTTGAAAAAAACACTTAATCAATTGGAAGTCGAAGGTGATTATAGGGTAGAATAGAAGAAGGAGGTGTGCGCCAGTTCGGTGACAGATATTTAGCTGGTGGGAATCCAGCCTGGTAAGACCTAGCAAGTCGCCAGTACCG
>NZ_JBMEMN010000031.1:0-25501 GCF_049310905.1 Gudongella sp. DL1XJH-153 | reverse complement strand
CAACAATTATCTCACAAGATTAGTGAGATAGAAAAGAACATACAGTAATTAAACTGTAACTATATTATACGAGGAGGAATTAGTATGATGAAGAAAACAAAAATAGTAGCTACCATAGGGCCAGCTTCTGAAACGGAAGAGATGCTCAGGAAGCTATTTGAACAAGGAGTCAACGTTTGTAGAATGAACTTCTCACATGGCGACCATGCTGAGCACAAGGTCAGAATGGACAGAGTAAAGAAAGTAAGAGAAGAAATGGGACTGCCAATAGCAATTATGCTTGACACCAAAGGCCCTGAGATAAGACTTGGAGATTTCAAGGAAGGCGTAATAGAGATTCAGCAAGGACAGGAATTCACACTTACAACAAAGGACATCCTGGGTGATGAGTCCATAATCAGTGTAAGCTACAAGGACATGCCTAATGATGTTGAAGTTGGCGGGATAATCCTGATTGATGACGGACTGGTTGAGTTCAGAGTCAAGGAGTTAACTGAGACAGACATAATTATGGAGGCATTAAACGGTGGTACACTAAAGAATCACAAAGGAGTAAACGTACCAAATGTTAATATTAATCTTCCAGCATTGACAGATAAAGACATATCAGATATCAAATTTGGGATTGAGAATGAAGTTGATTTTATTGCTGCCTCATTTGTAAGAAAAGCTTCAGATGTCAATGACATAAGAAGAATTCTTGAGGATAATGACGGTTTGAATATTGATATAATTTCAAAAATTGAAAATCAGCAAGGTCTGGATAATATCGCTGAAATAATCCATGTCAGCGACGGAATAATGGTTGCAAGGGGAGACCTTGGAGTTGAGGTTCCAACAGAAGAAATACCATTGATTCAGAAGGATTTAATAAGAATGTGCAATAAAGCAGGTAAGCCTGTTATTACTGCAACTCAGATGCTGGATTCAATGATCAGAAATCCAAGACCGACCAGGGCAGAGGTAACGGATGTTGCTAATGCAATAATCGATGGTAGTAGTGCAGTTATGCTATCTGGAGAAACTGCAGCTGGTAAGTATCCATTTGAAGCAGTAAAAACAATGTACAACATTGCCATAAACACTGAAAACTCACTGGACTACAAGGAAATATTGAAGCTAAGGTCAGTGGACAATGAGATTACAACTACAAATGCAATCAGTAAGGCAACTGTAAGCACTGCATCAGAACTTGGTGCAAAGGCCATAATAACAGCAACATCATCGGGATATACTTCAAAAGCAATCTCAAAATTCAGACCAAGAGCACCGATAATTGCTGCCACAACAAAGAAGACTGTTGTAAGGAAAATGGCATTGGAGTGGGGAGTTTTTCCTGTATTGGCTCCTGAAAGCAAATCAACTGATGAGGTAATTGAGCTATCGATTAAAGCAACGCTGGATGCCGGTTATGTTGATGAAGGTGACATGGTTGTGATTACTGCCGGAATCCCTGTCGGACTTGCTGGTACTACCAATATGATAAAGGTTCATACCATAGGGAAGGTACTGATGAAAGGCATGGGCATAGGTAGTCGTGTAGGAACTGGACGTGTCGTAATAGGAAACTCAGAAGAAGAACTGTTATCGACATTTGAAGATGGAGACATCCTTGTCTGCAGGGCAACCTACAAGGATATGGTGAAGTTTATGGAAAGAGCCGGTGCAATAATCACAGAGGAAGGTGGACTTACTTCACATGGAGCGATTGTTGGACTTAATCTTGACAAACCCACAGTAGTAGGAGTAGATGGTGCTACTAGCGATCTTTCAAGTGGAGACATAGTCACTGTTGATTCAACTACCGGACAGATATATAAAGGAAATGCAAAAGTACTGTAATGAGAAAAAAGGAGCAGATCCATTAAGATTGGATCTGCTCTAATTACGCTGTTTTTTTGTAAATATGATGAAAACTACCTCCAAATCATGATATAATAACAAACAGGGAAAAAAATCGAAATAATTCGGAGGAGTTTGGTGCTATGGGAGATAACAAGATTCAAGCTGAAGAAATCTATGAGATTTTGAAGGATAGAATTATTCATCTGTACTATGAGCCTGGACAGGTACTCAATGAGATTGATCTTGCTGATGAATTCGGAATAAGCAGAACACCAATAAGAAGAGTATTTCAGATGCTTATGGGTGATAAACTTTTAAATATAATACCTCGTTTTGGAGCACAGGTTGTACCAATTGATTTCAGGAAGATGAAGTCAGTATTTGAAGTAACAAGAGAGCTGGATTCATTTGCTACAAGATTGGCAGTGGAAAGAATAAGCGAAGAGAAAATTGCTGAGTTGGAAGAAATACTGGAAAGACTTAACAACTACGATATATCAACTGATTACCAACAGGCAATTGATGATGATGAAAGATTCCACGAAATAATTTATTCAAGCTGCGACAATCTTTGGCTTGAGGAGATTCTAACCAAGCTTCACTATCAGACAGAGAGATTGTGGCATTATGCGGAGAACTATTTTGATGAAGCAGAGCTGTTTACAGATACACTTAGTAAAATACTGGAAGCTATTAAAACAGGGAATGTAGAAGATGCTGATAGATTTACCAGAGAGCACGTTGATCAGTTTGTAATGAAAATCAAAAAGGAAATGCTGTAATAAAATTAGAACAATCATCTTTAGGAGAAAATCCTAAAGGTGATTGTTTTTTCTTGAATTATTTTGAGTATTCCTATAATTTTATTGAAATACTAATAAAAAAGCATGTACAATAATAAACAAGAACACAATAATTAACAATAAACAAGAAAACAAGTGGAAAAGCAATAGATGGTATTATTGATTTAATTCCTGTTATGGAGATTGGAGGAATTTTATGGAACAGGAAGTTTTAATCGTTACCAACAACCCAACAGTAAGCAAAGATTTTGGAAAGTGCCAAATGGTGGAAGGTTCTTTTGAAGATGTACTTCTGAAGGTAAGAGACCTTGTATATGAAGGACACGAGCTTATAAGCCATCCAATTGGTGCAAGCATGAGAATGCTTTTCTCCCCGTACAGATCCGTTCTGCTTGGACCCAGGACACCTCAAATCAAGGAGGTTTATGCCTTGATCATCGAAAATAGTATTGATACCTTTAGAAGAAGCACAGCCAACAGAAAAGTTGACATTGTAAACGCTGATGATTATGCCAGAATTGACCTGGAATTATTAAAATGTGCAATTGTGGAGCATAGTATCATACAAAGAGAAAAATATCAGGAGGTGCAGTAATGAATCTTGAGTTGAGAAAGATTGAGATCAAGGATGTAGTTTTCGATAAAGACACCGAAGTGAAAGACGGAGTACTTTCTATCTGCAAGCAAGATATAATTGATGAGTTGATGGATGATGTAAATATAAAAAGCATCAAGATTGACATCGCCAAGCCAGGTGAAAAGACCAGAATCATACCCGTAAAGGACGTTATTGAGCCAAGGATCAAAGTGGAAGGTAAAGGAAATGGATTTCCTGGAGTAACCTCTGAAATGGTTCAGCTAGGATCTGGAAAAGTAAATGTTCTTAATGGTGTAGCGGTTGTTACGATTGGTGATATCGTTGGATTCCAGGATGGAGTTATCGATATGTGGGGTGAAGGAGCGAAGTGGACGCCATTTTCCAAAACCATGAACATAGTGGTTGATATAGAACCAAAGGAAGATCTAGATTTAAATACACATGAGACAATAGTGAGAGTTGCAGGTTTAAAAGCAGCAGAGCTTATTGGAAAAGCAGGAAAAGACTCTGATGCATCACTAGTCGAAGAGTACCAGTTGGATGATATATTTACGGAAACAAACAAATATCCTGACCTTCCAAAGGATGCCTATGTTGAGATGCTGATTTCACAGGGATTTCTTCACGATGGATACATATATGGTGTGAAAAGCCAGAAAATACTGCCAACACTTATTCATCCAAATGAAGAATTGAACGGAGCTATAATCAGTGGGAACTGTGTTGCTGCCTGCGATAAGATTACTACTTACCAACATCAGAATAATTCAGTCATAAAAGACCTATACAATAGGCATGGAAAGGATATAAACTTTGTTGGTGTTGTTCTTACACCGGAACTGACAACGCTGGAAGGAAAGTTCAGAACATGTGATTATACAACAAAGCTATGCAAGACTCTTGGAGTTGATGGAGTAATCGTATCAGAAGAAGGCTATGGAAATCCTGATTCAGATCTTCTAATGATTTGCAAGAGACTTGAAGATTCAGGAATCAAGACAGTACTTATTACTGATGAGTGCTCGGGATGGGATGGAATGAGTCAGCCATTGGCAGATACAACACCTGAAGCAATCGCAGTCATCTCAACAGGAAACGTAAGTCATGTAGTTGAACTTGAACCTGCCGATAAGGTTATCGGTAGACCTGAAACCATTGCTACACTTGCAGGTGGCTGGGAAGGATGCCTTAAAGAGGATGGAAGCATGGTTTGTGAACTTAATGCCGTTATTGGTGCTACTTCAGGGTACCACAATCTTACAGTAAAGCTTTACTAGAAGGAGGGTCTGAATATGTCATATAAAATAATATATTATGTGAATCAGTTTTTTGGACAGGTAGGTGGAGAAGACAAGGCCGGAATGTCACCTCTTGTAAAGGATGAAAAAGTAGGTGCGGCAATGGGCTTTGATCAGCTTATGGGAGATGAGGCAGAAGTAGTTTCAACCATCATCTGCGGAGATAACTACTTCAATGAAAATAACGAAGAAGCTGTTAGATTTATTATTGATGCCATAAGCGAAAGGAATCCGGACATTGTTGTTGCAGGACCTGCTTTCAACGCAGGTAGATATGGAATGGCTTGTGCAGGTATAGCAAAGGTTGTGGCTGATGAACTGAAGATTCCGGTTATAACAGGAATGTATGAAGAGAATCCAGGTCTTGAAGTGAGCAGGACCAAATCAATAGTTGTAAAAACTTCTGATTCTGCTGCTGGTATGAAGGATGCACTGGCAAAGATGTCATCAATAGCAAAGAAAATACTAAATGGCGAACAGCTTGGTTTACCTGAAGAAGAGAACTACTTCGCTCAAGGAAAGAGATTGACGGTATTCACAGATAAAAGGGGCTCAGAAAGAGCTGTTGATATGCTTATTGCAAGATTCAAGGGAGAAGTTTTCAAATCAGAGCTTCCAATGCCTGTATTCGATAGGGTGGATCCGGCAGCTGCTGTAAAAGATATATCAAAAGCGAGAATTGCACTTGTAACAAGTGGCGGAATAGTTCCAAGTGGAAATCCTGACAGTATACAATCAGCAAGTGCTCAAAAGTGGAAAAAATACAATATTAGTGGAAAAGCTTCCCTTGAAGGTGACTTCTACACAATTCACGGAGGCTATGACCCTGTATATGCAAATGAACTACCAGATAGAGTTGCACCCCTTGATATACTTAGAAAGTTTGAGAAGGAAGGCATCTTAGGTGAGGTGTACAAATACTTCTATACTACAACCGGAACAGGAACTTCAGTTGGCAATTCAATAAAATTCGGACAAGAAATCGGTAAGGAACTAAAAGAAGCCGGAGTGGATGCTGTTATCGTCACATCAACCTGAGGTACCTGTACACGTTGCGGTGCAACGATAGTAAAAGAAATTGAAAGATACGGGATACCGATAGTGCACATGTCAACAATCACTACAATATCTGAATCAGTTGGAGCCAATAGGATTGTACCAACCGTTGCAATTCCATATCCGGTTGGAAATCCAAACCTATCAAAAGAAGTGGAGAAAGACCTTAGAGAGAAATTGGTAAAAAGAGCCATAGTTGCTCTTGGCACGGAAGTGGAGGAGACTACTTACTTCTAATATGAGGTTCTAGTAAATCCCAATCAATCTAAAAGAATGGTGGATAGGACTGGAGAAAAACATTAAATTGGAAAGGTATGGACTGGTTCCATACCTTATTTTTTTCAACTGGTACAATTTTCTCTGGAACACTGTTATAATGGATATGATACTTAAATATTTCGGAGGTCTAAATTGAAAATAAGCAAGAAGGAATTAATTCTTAAGGGAAATATTTACAGGGTCCTGGTGACCCTATCTTTGCCAATCATGATAAATAATCTTATACAGACCCTCTATAATCTTGTGGATGGAATATGGGTTAGTAAAATATCCTCGGTTCACTTTGCGGCAACAGCATTTGTGTTTCCTGTGAATTTTTTGTTTATAGCTATTGGAATTGGAATATCAGTTGCAGGAACTTCGATACTCTCACAATTGGTGGGAGCGGACAAGGAGGAGGAAGCAAGGGAGTACGCTTCACAGCTTATTGCAACATCAGTCATGCTTTCCATTGCTTTTTCAATCTTTGGAGTTATTTTTACCCCGATGATCGTAAAGGCCATGGGAGGTACCGGAGACCTGGCAGTGTTTTCAAATATTTACTTGAGGATCACTTTCTTGGATTTGCCATTTCTCTTTTTGTTCTACAATATAAATTCCATAAGAAATGCTCAGGGAGATACAATCACACCTACGATACTAAGTGGAGTAGCAGCAGTCCTAAATATGATACTTGATCCCATATTCATATTCACCTTTGGTTGGGGAATAGCAGGAGCAGCGTGGGCAACACTTCTATCGAGAGCATTGCTTTCTGTGTATGGCATCAAGCTGATAATGGGATCTGACAACCCTTTAAGACCTGATTTCAAGGGTTTTAGATTCAATCCCAGATTGCTGAAGGAATTAGCAAGAATAGGTTTACCTGCAGCTATTGGTCAGTCCGGAGCAGCTTTCGGGTTCATAATCTTAAACGGATTTATCGTATCCTATGGAACTACTACAATGGCGGCTTTTGGCATGGTTAACAGGATAACTTCACTGATTATGCAGCCTGCCATGGGAATTGGTGCTGCATTGACGGCCGTGATTGGTCAAAATATTGGAGCCAGATTTTACGACAGAGTAAGGGAGTCATTTAGAAAGGCGAGCTTGCTTACATTGACCTTGGGAATATCAGGTGGACTGATAATGTTTCTTTTCAGTGATCAAATAGTAAATTTCTTTATCCGATCTGAAGACGACCCGGATGTAATAACTCAGGGGATTGGATATTTGAATTGGATAGCATTCGCTACCCCGCTGATGGGAATGTTCAGCGTTTTCCAGGGAGTTTTTCAAGGCTCCGGACACACAAAGTACTCAATGGCCATGGAAATCGGAAGACTGTGGTTGGTTAGAATCCCCTTGATACTAGTGTTTAAGAACTTTACAGACATCGGACCGACGGGAATCTGGTTCTCGATGGTATTCAGTAATTTTCTCGTGGTTGTATTAGGATTTTACATATATAAAAAAGGCAGCTGGAGTGAAAGAATTCTGACATCTGTCTGATAATTGAAAGGATTGGGAAAATGGTATTAATGACAGTTGAGAATCTATCAAAATCATATGTTGAAAAAGTTTTGGTTGAAAATGTATCCTTCGGAGTGAGTGAAGGAGACAAGATCGGCCTTGTTGGAATAAATGGAACAGGAAAGTCCACACTTCTGAAGGTGTTGGCTGGAGTTGAGGAAGCTGATTCAGGGAGCATCACAAAGGGAAGAGATGTGACACTATCATATCTTCCACAGAATCCTGAATTTGACCAGGACTCCACTGTCCTTGAGCAGGTGTTTGAAGGTCATTGGAGTACCATGAAGATACTTAGGGATTACAGGATGGCAATCCAGTCAGGAAAGGATGAAAAGGAAATCATCAGACTGTCCGCGCTTATGGATACTCATGGAGTTTGGGACCTTGAAGCTGATGCAAAGTCCATTTTGACAAAGCTGCAGATTAAAGACTTCAATTCAAAGGTAAGGGAGCTCTCAGGTGGACAGAGGAAGCGTATAGCACTGGCAGCTGCATTAATTCAGCCTTCAGATATCCTGATATTGGATGAGCCCACAAATCACCTGGACAACCAGACCATAGAGTGGCTTGAGGAAAGACTGCTTCAGAGAAAGGGAGCTCTTATTATGGTTACCCATGACAGATACTTCCTCGACAGGGTCACTAATCATATTATGGAATTGGAGGGTGGGACGATAGTCCCATACAAGGGAAACTTCTCCTATTATATGGAAATGAAGATTCAGAGAGAAGAGAATCTTAAAACCATGGAGGAAAAGCGGAAGTCCCTGTATAAGAAAGAACTGCAGTGGATGAGGCAGGGAGCTAAAGCCAGGACAACAAAACAAAAGGCCAGAATACAAAGGTTCAATACACTAGAAGATTCAGCACAGGATTCATCATCGACAGATATGCAGATTTCAGTCGGGACATCAAGACTCGGGAAAAAGATAATCGAGCTGAAGGGAGTAAGCAAATTCTATGGTGACGTGAAGCTGTTTGATGACTTCACATATACTGTCTTAAGAGATGATAGAATCGGGATACTAGGTGAAAATGGTACAGGAAAGACATCACTCCTAAAGATAATCGGCGGTCTGCTGGAGCCGGATTCAGGGGAGGTCCAGGTTGGAGAAACAGTTAAGATTGGGTTTTTTCAGCAGGAAACTCCATTTATCGACGGAAGCCAAAGGGCGATTGAATACATTCGTGACGGAGGAGAGTTTATTACTACTGGTGATGGCATCAAGATTTCAGCATCCGCAATGATGGAAAGATTTTCATTCCCACCAGACCAGCAATACACACCTTTGGAAAAGCTTTCAGGTGGAGAAAAAAGAAGATTGTATCTTTTAAGGGTCCTGATGGAATCACCAAATGTTCTGCTGCTTGATGAGCCAACAAATGATTTGGATATACAGACACTTCAAATACTTGAAGAATACCTGGAAGAGTTTTCAGGACCGGTAATTGTAGTGTCCCACGACAGATATCTGCTGGATAAAATTTCAGAAAAGGTATTTCTCTTGAAGAATGGAACGATAAAAGGATTTACTGGGAACTACGATTTTTTCAGATCCCTGTGGAAGGAAGAGGAAAAAAAGGAAGCAGAGGCGGAAACACCAAAGAAGGAAAAGCCTAGAAAAAGAAGTAAAACCCTGAAGTTCTCATTCAATGAGGCAAGGGAATGGGAGACAATTGAAGATGACCTTGAAACTTTACAGGATGAAATAGATAAGATTGACAAGGAGATGCATCAGGCTGCATCCCAATACACAAAGCTTCAGGAACTTATTGACAAGAAAGAGAAGCTTCAGAAGGAACATGAGACGATGCTTGAAAGATGGTTGGAGCTGTCTGAAAAAGCAGAGATGATAGAACAGGAAAAAGACAGTTAAGATTTCGGAAAAGCAATTGAAAGGAAGAGACGATGAAGAAACTCGTATTGGCGGAAAAACCATCTGTAGCAAGAGATATTGCCAGGGTGCTTGGCGCAAACCAGAAAAGAAATGGATATATGGAAGGGGACAAGTACATTGTCACCTGGGCACTGGGTCATCTTGTAACCCTTGCCGAACCAGAAGATTACAACAAAAGATACAAGAGCTGGAATATGGAAGATCTTCCGATGCTTCCAAGCCCAATGAAGCTGCAGGTCATAAAGGGTACCGGAAAGCAGTTTAATTCTGTCAAGGAAGCCTTGCACAGAAAAGATGTGGGAGAGATAGTAATCGCTACTGATGCAGGCCGTGAAGGCGAGCTTGTTGCCCGCTGGATTCTGGAGAAATCAGGAGTGAAAAAACCCATTAAACGACTATGGATTTCATCTGTTACAGACAAGGCCATAAAGGATGGGTTTTCAAGACTTAAGAATGGAAAAGACTACGAAAATCTCTATGCATCAGCCCAGGCCAGGTCAGAGGCCGATTGGTATGTGGGAATAAATGCAACCAGAGCATTGACAGTAAAATACAACACTCCTTTGTCCTGTGGAAGGGTTCAGACACCTACACTGCAGATGATAGCAAGCAGGGAGGATGAAATCAGGAGCTTCGTTCCAAAGGATTATTATGGAATAAAAGTTGAAGCAGACGGTATCGCCTTAACCTGGAGAAATCCAGGAAACAAGGATATTAGAACCTTTGACAGAGAAGTCAGAGACAAAGCCATGGAATCGATGAGAGGCAAGAAGATAAAAGTCGCTGCCCTCGATAAAAGCAATAAAAAACAATATGCACCGACTCTTTATAATCTGACAGAATTGCAAAGAGATGCAAACAGCAGGTTTGGATACTCAGCGAAAGAAACCCTATCCATAATGCAGGCTTTATACGAAAACCACAAGATCTTGACATATCCAAGAACCGATTCACGGTATCTGACAAATGACATCGTGGATACATTACCTGACAGAATCAGGGCCATCAGTACCGGCAGCTACAAGGACATAGCCAGACCACTGTTAAAGACAAGAATAAAGGCTGATAAATCATTTGTTGATGATAAGAAGGTATCAGACCATCACGCGATTATTCCGACAGAGCAACCTCTTGAGCTATCATTGCTTAATGACAAGGAGAAGAAGATACTTGACCTTGTTATCAGAAGATTTCTAAGTGTTCTTTATCCTCCATACCAGTATGAGGAAATAACCCTTACCGGGGATATTGAAGGCAACCAAGTCTTTGCCAAGGGAAGACGAGTTATTGATATGGGATTTAAGAAGGTCTTTAAACATGATGATGAGGAGGATCTGCAACAACTGCCTGACTATAAAAAAGGGGACATCATAAGTGTAACCAGAATATATGGAACTGATGGAAAGACCGGACCACCTTCGAGATTCACTGAAGGTACACTGCTTTCAGCCATGGAGAATCCGGTGAAATACATGTCATCCAATAACAAGGAACTAAAGGGAATAATTAGTGAAACCGGTGGGATCGGAACCGTTGCAACAAGGGCGGATATAATAGAAAAGCTGTTTAACAGCTTCCTGATGGAACACAGGGGAAAGGAAATTCTTCTTACAGGCAAGGGCAAGCAACTGCTTCAACTGGTTCCAGAAGATATGAAATCACCTGATTTGACAGCCAGATGGGAAAGTAGATTGTCCGAAATAGCTGAAGGCAAGCTTAAGAAAGATAAGTTTATCGGCGATATCCTGAATTATGCAAAAAAGGTCACCAAGGAAATCAAGGATAGTGAAGAAACCTTTAGACACGATAATTTGACAAGGACAAAATGTCCTGAATGCGGTAAATTCATGCTGGAAGTAAAAACCAAGAGAGGTAAGATGTATGTTTGCCAGGATAGGGAATGTGGTCACAGAAAATCCATATCTACCGTGACCAATGCAAGATGTCCCCAGTGTAAGAAGAAGCTTGAATTAAGGGGAGAGGGAGACGACAAGATATTTGCATGCTCCTGCGGCTACAGGGAAAAGCTCTCACAATTTGAGGAAAGAAAAAAGAATGAGAAGAACAAGCTGGGCAAGAGGGAAGTGGCTCAGTATATGAAAAAGCAGGACAACAAGGATGACGATATCAACAATAGCCTTGCTGATGCCCTAAAAAAGCTTAAACTATGATAAAAAATCCGCATGAATAGTCAAATTTGGCGGGATTTCCCTTGAGAAGAAATTCTTAATATGTTATAACAAGAATGTAATGGGACAAATATATAATGAAAACAATCAACTGTGTTTCAACGAGATGATAAATGGAGGGAAGACATGTCAACTACATCCAAGTATAAGGTGGAGGAGATAACCAAGGATAATCCACTTATTGATTCACTTAGAACTACAATTGAAACTAATTTCTACGGAAACAATGTTACCAATGTAAATTCCATAAGCGAAGCATATAAGCTCGCCAAGGAATCACCGGGAACAATAGTCACGGATATGTCCGTTTACAGACCTGAAGAACTTGGACTTTCAACGGACTCTAAAGTTCTGCTCTTCAATGATGGCGCTGTAACAGGTAGATTCGCAGGAGCGAGAGTTATTATTGGTGAAGCCAATGTGAACAAGACAGAATATGCAACTATAGCAAGAGAAGCAGTTTATCAGTCCAGGTACAAAAAACTGTATCATGCACAGGCATTGATCGGATTGCATCCTGATTTTATGGTTAGGGCACATCTCTTGATACCTTCAAACCACGAAAACATAATGTACTCCTGGTTGCTAAACTTCCAATACCTTACACAGGAATATATGAGAATGTACAAGGAGTCAAAAAAGTACCCTGAAGGGGATATATATGTATTTTCAGATCCCGACTACCGACCGGCATCACATCCTGACGGATTGGCACTGTTTGATCCTGAACACAACACAGCAATGATCCTTGGGATGAGATACTTTGGAGAACACAAGAAAGGTACTCTTACTCTTGCTTGGGGACTGGCAAACAGAAATGGTTTTGCATCATGCCACGGTGGAATGAAGAGATACAATTTCAAGGACGGAAGCAAATTTACTATGGGAGTTTTCGGCCTTTCAGGCTCAGGAAAATCAACCTTAACCCATGAAAAGCACGATGGGAAATACGATATAACAATACTTCACGACGATGCATACATAATTTCAACTGATGAAGGATATTCAGTGGCACTCGAACCATCATATTTTGACAAGACTCAGGACTATCCACCAGCACATCCGGCCAACAAGTATCTTCTGACAGTGCAAAATTGTGGTGTCACTCTTGATGAAGAAGGCAGGAAAGTGATTGTTACTGACGACATAAGAAATGGCAACGGTAGAGCAGTCAAGTCAAAGCTATGGGCAGAAAACAGGGTCAACAAGATAGATGAACCTGTTGATGCAATTGCATGGTTGATGAAGGATGCTACGCTGCCACCGGTAATAAAGATAAGTAATTCAGTATTGGCTTCAGTAATGGGAGCAACCCTTGCAACAAAGAGATCAACAGCGGAAAGACTGGCAAAAAATGTCGATATGAATGCACTTGTAATAGAGCCATATGCAAATCCATTCAGGACCTACCCACTGAGCGATGACTATGATAAGTTCAAAAGGCTATTTGAGAACAGAGATGTTGATTGCTATATCTTCAATACAGGACACTTCCTGGACAAGAAGATTCCAAAAGAAGTGACGCTTGGGCTATTGGAGAAGATTGCTACAAATGACATAGAGTTCAAGCCTCTGGGAGGGTTCAACGACCTCCATACAGTCGATGTGGAAGGATTCGTTCCAGAGTTTGATGAAAACTATATTTCAATGTGGCAAAACTCAATAGCATATAGAAAAGAATTCATCAAGCACATGGTAACATTCAAGAGCGGAAGGGACAAACTTCCTGACGAAGCACTTGAAGCGCTTGAAAAATTGGAAGAACAGGTAGAAAGTATGAAAACAGTGGCTTAAACCACTGTTTTCCAATTAATAGATATTTAATAATGCTCAATCATGTGGTATGATGGAAGTATTAAAGAAAAGTAGGTGTATTATGATTAGATTAGGTAAAAGACAAGATTTAAAGATTAAAAGATTTGCTACAGTTGGTGCATATCTAAACGATGATGAAGACAAGAGTGATGATGTTCTTCTTCCAAAGTCACAGGTTCCAGAGGGAGCTGAAGTTGGTGATGTAGTAAATGTTATGGTTTACAGGGACAGCAAGGACAGGGTAATTGCATCAACCAGGCATTCACTTGCCGAAGTGGGTGAGATCAAGAAGCTTATGGTTATCAGTTCATCAAAAATCGGATACTTTATGGACTGGGGACTGGAGAAGGATCTGTTCCTTCCATTTAGCGAGACAGTCGGTGCAGTTGAAAAGTTCAAAAGCTATCTAGTGGCATTATATATAGACAAAAGTGATAGAATAGCTGCAACTATGAAGATCAAGGAGTATTTAAGCACAGAATCTCCATACAAGGAGAATGATAAGGTAGAAGGAACAATATACAGTATAAACAGAGATATTGGAGCTTTTGTTGCAGTTGATAATAAGTACGACGGTCTTATCCAGAAGAAGAACCTTTATGGTATCTATGAAATGGGAGATGAGATTGAAGTAAGAGTCAACATGGTACATGAGGATGGGAAACTTGACCTGAATCTTAGGGAAAGAGGACATGTCCAAATGGATGAGGATGCAGAAATCATTCTAAAGGCACTAAAGGAAAATGGAGGATCACTTCCTCTTAATGACAGCAGCCCTCCACACGAGATTAAAAAAGCCTTAAGAATGAGTAAATCTGGATTTAAAAGAGCTGTTGGAAAGCTATATAAAGAAGGCATAGTTCAAATAACATCAAAGGGAATCAATCTCAAGAAATAGGAGGTCGACATGGCAAGTATAACTGTAAGCGCTAATACCGTTGAAATGATGATTTTTTTCTGGGAATCAGTTGCAGATAGAGAAAAAGTCAGCGACAAGTATCTTATGGAACTGGCAGAGCATGAAGATTTAAGTACGTTATATGATGAGGAATTTTCAAAGGACTCATTTAGGAAGGTCCTTTCAGCAATTTCAAACAGGGAGCTAATGAACAATCCTACAAAAAAGGAAAGTAGGTTCTGGAACCTGAATATGTGGATGCTTGAGGACATGGACAATATGAGAGAAATGGTCAAGCTGGTAAAGACTCTGAATCTAGACCACTTGAAGGACAAGTTGTCAAAGGATGTAAAGGTAATCTTTATTCCAGGAACAACAGAAGAATATAAATTTGACGGGGACAAGCTGATAATTAATTTTTTCAAGATTTCAATCAACCCTTATGCTGAAACAAATGTGACAATAAGCGGAAAAGAATTTAATACTTACATCGAGGAGAAAGTGCTGGAGATTTAATCTGGCACTTTTTTTGACAGATGCGTTTAATTTATTTTGACATTACCTACGAATGGGTATATATTATAGTAAACCAACGATTTTATGAGATATGTATAATATCAGGAGTGGATTATTATGGGAAAAATGATAAATAGAAAAGGATCAACCCTCGCACTGACAATAATCATATTTGCAGTGCTAATGATTTTTGCGACATTTACACTTGGGTTTATGGTTACAGAGAATAAGCAGGCAATGTATCACCAGAATAAGGTAAAAGCATATTATATTGCTAGAAGTGGGGCAGAAGCTGCACAAAAAGCTGTATTGAATAGAGTAACAGACACAGAAGATGATCAGCAAAGCAAGTATGACTTTATTGAGTATGAGATACCTGAGGTAGAACCTGTTTCATCAAATGTAGATATTACTATTAATAATTTAGATACTTCGAATCTAAATGTAAAACTTTATAAGGAGTTCATTGGTACAACAATTCTAGATTACAATGGAGTGGATGTTGAAGCAAAAGAGTATAATTTGATAATTAAATCTATTGCAGTAGTAGGGGATATTGAAGAACAAGTTGATATAGTTATTCCAACTAAGATAACGGATATTGATTCAGAAAATCTAAATGCAATTTTGGTATATTTGAATGAAGCGAGTGAAATTCTAAAGAATTTACAAAATGATGAAGGGGATTATCTTGTAGTTAAAGGAGACCCTGCTCAGTATGCTCCTCATGATAAAACTGAAGGATCTTTCGAGGAAAATAAAGCTGAATCTACTTTATTACCAACCAACGACAATATATCACTTAATGGAGATTACTTTGTTGAAGGTAACTTGGATTTAACAGGAAAAACAATATCTGTAGATGGACCCACAAAAATATTTGTTAAGGGTAGCGTTAGAATATATGGAGGAACTGGAAATGAAAGTGCTTCAATAAACTACGCCACAGATACGAGTAAAGAAGATTTAGAATTTTTTATTTTTAATGAATCAGTAACTTATGAATATCCATATAGTTTACAGGTTGGAGAAGATAGTAATAACGACAAAGACATATTCTCAAGAGCAATCTTTTATGTCAAAAATGGTGGTGTTGATATACATGTTCACAAACTTGATTTCGAATCTGATGTATTTACGAATGGAGATATAATTAATATAACATCTCATTCAAATAGCAACCAACATATAGATCTTATTGGAAGAATAGTTGCCCCAAATGCAACTGTTAGTATTGGAACTGCAGATGAAAATAAAGCTGCAATAAATATTACTGGAATCGTAGTTGGTCTAGATATTTGGTACAACGGTAATAACATTAGCAAACTGATTCTTAATAGCTCAGGAATTGCAGATGACTTGATTCCTGGAATAGATGTCTTTATTACTAATGTAGGGAAAGGATATTATCGGTGATTATTATGAAAAATAGAAAAGGAATTACTTTAATTGAGGTTATAATATCAATAGCTATAATTGGAATATTAGGAATAGCATCTCTTAATATATTTGACACAGGATTAAAAAATATTAGCAGAGCTGGACTTAGAACTGAGATCATATTAGAAGTAAAAAAAGAAGTAGACAATCAGATTATGGATGAAACTACAGGCACTGAAAATGAAGCAACTGTGATATTGCCAGGGAATAGTACTGTAATTTTTAATGGCAGATTGATTGAAGCAACAAATATTGACGGAGTAGATGTTGAAATAATAACGTTTGTAGTGAATTGATAACTTTAGAATTCACACTAACTTTTCTTTTGTACAACTTAGATAGTTGAGGTGAAAATATGTTTAGAAATAAAAGGAAAAAAAAAGGTATTTCGTTGATAGAATTGATACTGACTATAGCAATATTATCAATTGTGATTCAAGTTATTTATTCTATTTTTTTCGTTGGGCAAAAATCTTATTCAACCTCAAAAGATATTGGATTCGCACAACAAGAAGCTAGGTCACCTTTAAATTATATAGATAAGGAGTTAAGAGCTGCTATGTCTGTTTATTTAAATTCTGAACCTATTGAATATCCCTACTATTCGTTGTCAACAGAAAATAGCCAATTGGTTAAAAGAACATATACATCAGTAGATGATGTCCCAATTGAACAAGTTTTATTTTCTGGAATAAATAGCATAGTATTTTATCCGATTTGGATTGATAAGCTCAATGATGAAATTGAGTATAATATCTTGGATATGATTATAGAGTCCCAAGAGGGTGACATAGTAAAAACATATAATATGACAATACGATTTGATAACAACCAAGATACAGGGACAATTAAGAGAATACTGAATGATGAAGGGATGGATTTGAAAGAATTAGAGGATCAATATATTTTGGTATATTACACAAAATACGAATAATTAAATCCCACTTCACAAACGAATCCCAATATGCTAATATAATAAGAATGCATATTGGGATTTATATTTTTTTGTGAAAGGAAACATCACCATGCGATTTCTACAAGACAAGGAATTTATGAAGGGAATGCTTGCAATAGCAGTTCCCGTAGCACTTCAAAACTTAATATCTTCATCACTAAACATGATAGATACTCTGATGATAAGCAGTCTTGGCCAATCAAGCATAGCAGCCGTAGGACTGGCAAATCAGATTTTCTTTTTGTATATACTACTAACATTCGGGATCAACTCGGGATCATCAATATTCATTGCTCAGTTTTGGGGCAGAGACGATGTATTGAGCATAAAGAAGGTAATGGGACTTGCAATAACAATAAGCACATTTGCAGGAGCAATATTTACATTTATAGCACTTGTATTACCTGAATTTGTAATGGGCTTGTTCATAGATGAGCAGGAGGTTATAAACCTGGGAGCATCGTACCTTAGAATAGTAGGACTCTCATATATAATCACAGCAATATCATTTGCCTTTTCAATAGCCCTTAGAACAACAGGCAGACCAAGAGTACCCTTGAAGGTATCGATAATTTCATTTGCTGTAAATACAGCTCTTAACTATATACTCATCTTTGGAAAACTGGGAATGCCAGCAATGGGAATAAGGGGAGCAGCCCTGGGTACGCTTATAGCAAGAATAGTGGAAATACTGCTTATTCTCTATGCAATTTACGGTACAAAAAGCATACTGGCTGCTAGCTTCTCAGAGCTTATGAGTTGGAAAAAAGACTTTGTGAAGAGATACATAGAGACCATCTATCCAGTAATCCTTACAGAAGGCTTCTGGGCGCTGGGACAGGTCATGTACACTGCAGCCTATGCAAGGATAGGAGAAGAGGCAACAGCGGCCATACAGCTAACCAACACCATTCAGAACGTATTTTTTGTCATAGTCCGTGGTCTGGCAAATGCCTGTGGAGTAATGGTGGGGTCAAAGGTCGGTGCCGGTGAAGAGGACAAAGCATATGAATATGCAATTAGCTTCATTGTTATCTCGACAGTATCAGGACTTGTACTGGGAATTGTGATGGCATTGGGTCCGGACATACCATTGTCATTATTTAGAGGTATAGATCCAGGGTTGTATGCAGTATCCAGACGACTGCTTGTCTTTATGGGCCTGACATTTGTAATCAGGGTCTACAATACAATTGTTATAGTAGGTGTTTTAAGAGCTGGCGGAGAAACAAAGGTGGCAATGAAAATAGACTTGGGTACAGTATGGTTAATAGGAGTACCTCTCGCATTTATGGGAGCTCTGCTATTTAAACTGCCAGTTGAATATGTATTCCTTCTGGTAACAATGGAAGAAGTCGTAAAGGCGATACTCGGAATACCTATAATAAGATCAAGAAAATGGATTAAAAATCTAACCTAAGCTACAGGGAAACCTGTAGCTTTGTCATTTTTTGTGACAATAGCATTATTTTTCTTTGACTTTATAACATTGGTGTGTTAAAAAATAACTATATATGGAAGGGGTGGATTCAAATGGGAAAAAAGAATAATCATGCTCGGTTATTGATGCTTATCCTAGTTATTTCAATGATTACAACCGGCTGCGGGGGCAGCCCATCAAACACGGGAGTAGCACAGAACAAAAACAGCGACTTGACTGAATGGAGCTTTAGCAAGGATATTTCAGATCCATTAAAAGCCACAGCAGGAGGCGATGATGTTACAATTGGTGATCTGGATACATATGGGGTTTTGGTGCATATTCCTGGAGGAACATTTGAGGAGCCAACGGAGGTTACATTAGTTAATCCTGATGATGTCCCAGGCTATTACCAGGATGAGATGGACGGATTGGGAGCACCCATAAGCATATCTGTAGGAGAGGGTCCTGTAAGGCTAATGCAGCCGGTGACAGTAACAATGAAGTACAATCCTGATGAACTGAGTGAGGATTATGAATCTGGAGCATTATACTTTGGATATTTCAATGAGAATGAATGGCAGTATATTAAAGCTGATGTGGATCGTGAAACTGAGACCATGACCTTTACAACCAGTCATTTCTGCCTTTTCTCAAAGGCTAAACTGTCAATGGACGAACGGGTCGATCAATACGTGGACAATGAAGCAGTAGCCGATTGGTTGAAGGACCAGACAAACTCAATGACTGATGAAGCATTGAACAGTGCAATAGAACACATACTGATCGATAATCTGAAAATCAAGGATAAATCAATGATTGGTCAGATATACAACAGCGTCTTGGAAGATGATGAGTGGAGCAGTATGGTTGATAGCATCAAGAATGGAGATCCTGCCATGTTCAATCAGAACCTTCAAGTCCTGCTTGGGAAGAAGATTGTAGAGAATGTGCCTGCATCAACTCTTTCCAGTGCTCTGGAGGCATTGACTGGTGAACTGGGAATAGATACTGTTGAAAAGGCAAGTGAGGCAGCAGGATATGTAGCAGAAGGAAGATACAAGGATGCAGCAAAAATAATAGGGGAACATATTGCCGACAAGTTTATGATAACCAAGGTTGGAAAATTTGCAGTAGCAGCCATTGAAGGGCAGATACAGTCGTGGAAGAGTGAAGAGGTTGAGGCAGCCTACCAGGCTTTTAAGAATGGAGCAAGCAGCAGTGTTCCATGGTGGGGCTACCAGGTGGAAAAGGAAAACTTTGAGGATGTATGGAGCCAGATGGGAGGAGCTGCAAGACAGCTTGAAATCGAAGCTATCCGACTGCAAAATGAAGCACGGGCTGATGCCGGAATGGATCCATTAACTAAGGAAGAAGAAAATAAGATAAGAGCAGGCGTTAAAAAAGACCTTGAAAAAGAATTCAAGAGCAGAATCCAAAAGGATGCAGAAATAGAGAAGAAAAAGGCAGAGCTTCAAATGATAATGGAGATGTATAAGGAATCCGGTTTTATGGAAAAGGGAAGATGGGGATGGACTGATTCCTATGAACTGGAAACAAGGCTGGATGTCCTGATGCACTTCAAGGATAAGCTGCTAAAGGATACTGGAAGAAAAACAATCAAGTCAGGAGATTTCCATAATGAAGAAGCAGTTGCAATCGAACAGCTTAAGACAATAGCAATGGGCTGGTTCAGCACTGATGACCCTGATGAGAGACAAAAAGTATACGAGGAGTTCCTTCAGAGTGAGTTTGGAATTTCATTGTATCCAACAGCAACAGAACTTAATGGAGTTTGGTCTTCAGCGGCCCTGATAATAACAGAGTTTGATATAGGACCTCCTCCTGAAGCAAGTGGGTCAAGTGAGAGCAGCGGCGAAATGGGATGTGACCTTTCAGATATTGATATTTATAATATGGTAAAGGCAGGACTTGAAGAGCAAAAGAATCAGCCATTGGCTGTGGGAATGGAAGTATCATTGAATGCATCAGGATCAGGAACCCTGAGCATAATTGATGAAGAAGGGGATAAGTCAGAATTTGCAGCAAGTTACAACAATGGTTTGCTCTCAGCCAGTGGAGTGATTGAAGGAACGGGTTTGACAATGCAAGGTACAATTACCAAAAATAATGATGCAATAGCTTTAACTGGTTCATTTAAGATGGATCTGTCAGATCAAGCTTGGATAAAGGGTACATGGACAGGAAACAAATAATTATTTGACGGAAGTGATCAAATGAAACCTGTTATGATAATTGATATGTTTGGATTGGAGACATCAGTTGGATCCTATGGATTGTTTATGACACTAGCAGCTATGCTTGTAATAGTAGTGTCCATATACTGTATTTACAAGGCTGGACTTCCCATGAAGTCCGGCTTGTTGTGTTTAGCATTAATTGCAATATCTTTACCAATTGGAGCAAGGGCACTGAATGTGGCAATAAATTCTGGATTCTATACCGATAATCCCCACAGGGTATTTGCTTTGGATACACTGGGTTTTTCACTTATGGGTGGATTGCTTTTATCAGCTTTTGTGGGCATCGTCTTAACTAGAATAATGGGAATGGACTTCTGGAGATTGGGGGATTCTATTGCACCAGGCTTAGGTATAGGTCTGGGTGTTATGAGGCTTGGATGTTATTTTAATGGGTGTTGCTATGGACTGGAATCCAGTGTTCCATGGGCAGTTAGATTTCCATATAATAGCCCTGCTCACAAGCATTTCTTGTCCCTGAACAGCCAAGGAACAGCATTATTTAAGATGCTTAGTTCGCCAAGTGTTCATCCAACGCAGCTATATGAAATGGCAGGTTCTTTTCTAGCAGCAGCCATAGCGTTTTATCTCATAAAAAAAAGAGCAAAACCAGGTGTCCCAATTTTAGTTGCCGCAATTGTTTTCACCACAACAAGGTTAGCTAATCATTTTCTGAGGATACATCCTCTGACCAATGAAATCTCAATATGGTTTTATCCGGTAGCTTATATTCTGATATTAATTCTCTTGTCAGTAACTTTGTATAGAAAGAATTTACAATAATTTAGGATTTGACAAGATCAAGCGTCTTAAGTGGACACCTTCAAATATATGGGGTAAAATTACCTTAAGCCATAAATCTGGAGGATATGATGAATATTGATATTGGAGACATTATAAAAGGTGAAATAATAGATTTTACTCATGAGGGAAAGGGTGTAATGAAGGTGGACGGGTTTCCTATATTTGTGGAGGATGCATTGATAGGAGACGTCATAAAGGTGAAGATTACACAAAGGAAGAAGAGCTTTGCACTTGGTACTTTGGAATCAATTGAGAAACCATCAATAGACAGGGTGGAATACAAATTTGATGCTGAAGCCCTGGGAGGAGGAGTTCCTCTGATCGGGTATTCCTATGAAAAGCAGCTTGAGTGGAAAAGAAACAAGGTGATTCAAGATATGCATAGGATTGGAGGATTAGATCTACCAGTTAATCCTGTAATAGGAATGGGACACCCTTTCAGGTACAGAAATCATTCCCAGGTTCCAATTGGAAAATTAGATGGAAAAGCAGTGACCGGCTACTACAAAAGAAAATCATCGGATATTGTGCCCATGGAAGAAGATCATCTGCAACCGGAAATTGCTGATTCAATTCTTAAGACAGTAAGGTATTGGATTGATAAATACAAGGTATCTGTCTATGACAGGGAAACAAAAGAAGGCATATTAAGGCACATCGGTATAAGGACAAACGAGAACAACGAGTCCATGGTTATTCTGGTTACTACATTTTCAACCCTGCCATATAAGTTTCAATTGGTGCATATGCTTGTAAAGGATTGTCCGGGAGTTATAAGCGTATACCAGAATATTAATCCAATGGATGGCAAATTCACCTATGGAAGACAATACATTCATCTGTTCGGCAAGGAAACATTGACAGATTATATTGGGGATCTTCAGTTTAAAATATCCCCTGATGCCTTCTTTCAGATAAACCGACAACAGGTAGGTGTGCTCTACGGAAAGGCCAGAGATTATCTTCAGGGGAGTAAGGAAGACATTGTCTATGATCTTTACAGTGGAATAGGGACCATATCCCTCTTTGTTGCCGGTGATGTCAGTAGGGTAATTGGAATTGAATCCGTAAAGGCAGCTGTTAAAAATGCGGAAGAAAATGCAAAGCTAAATAGCATTGAAAATGTTGAGTTTCATCATGGAAAGGCAGAAGAGCTTTTTCCTTGGATGATTAATAGAGGAATGAAGGCAAACAAGATTATACTTGATCCACCAAGAAAAGGCTGTGAAAAGGAACTGCTACAGGCTATTATCAAGCTGCAACCGAATAGAATAGTTTATGTATCGTGTAACCCATCAACTCTTGCCAGGGATTTAAAGATTCTGGTCGAAGAAGGATATAGCGTCAAGGAGGTACAACCAGTAGATATGTTTCCTCACACAGTGCATGTTGAGATGGTAGTATTGATGTCAAGGTTGGAGAAGTAAGTGTGGAAAAAGACCAGTAAATAACAGTGTTTTGGTTTCTAGTTAGTAGCAATCAAGTACGATTAGGATGGGAGGTGAAAGATTTGTCAAATATTATCGAGGTTAATAATCTTAAGAAGTCTTATGGAAAGATTGAAGCAGTTAAGGGAATTGATTTTTATTTAGAAAAGGGCAAGCTTTTTGCATTCCTTGGACCAAATGGAGCTGGTAAATCAACTACAATTGATATCTTATCAACACTGATAAAACCTGATGAAGGAAAAGTTATAATTAATGGCTACACATTAGGTAAAGATGATAATAATATTAGATCTTCAATTGGAGTTGTATTTCAAGATAATCTTTTGGATAATCTTCTAACAGTTAAAGAAAATCTTGAAATTAGAGGCAGCTTCTATAATTTGGAGAACGAGAATTTGAAACTTGCAATAAAAAGAGCTGTAGACGTATGTGAAGTTAATGAGTTTATCAATAGACCATATGGGAAACTATCAGGTGGCCAAAGAAGACGAAGTGATATTGCAAGGTCTCTTATTAACACTCCAGAAATACTTTTTTTAGATGAGCCAACAACTGGTCTAGATCCTCAAACTAGAAAGAATATCTGGGATACGATCAGAAAGATGCAAAGAGATAATAACATGACAGTATTTCTAACTACGCACTATATGGAGGAAGCTGCTGAAGCTGATTATGTTATTGTTATTGATCATGGAGAGATAATTGCTAAAGGAACTCCATCTCAACTAAAAGACAAATATTCAACGGATAGGCTGATACTTACAGCTAGAGATATTGAAGAAGTAAGGAAAAGGCTTTTAGTTTGCCATATAGATTTTCAACAAAATTCGGATAATATTCAAGTTAATTTAGAATCAACTTTTGAAGCCCTTAATATAATTCGAGAAGTTGAAGATGTGATTGAGAGTTTTGAAGTGTTAAAAGGAACAATGGATGACGCCTTTATACAAATAACTGGCAAGGAGATGAGAGGATGATACAGTTTGCCTTAAGAAGCTTAAAGATATTTTTTAGAGATAAAAGTGCAGTATTTTTCTCCCTTCTAGCAGTTTTCATTATTATTGGTTTATATGTACTATTTCTTGGAGACATGGTTTCAGTCGGAGAAATGTCATCTGATGAGACTAGATTCTTAATGGATAGTTGGATAATGGGAGGACTCCTTGCTGTAACCTCAATGACTACTACAATGGGAGCCTTTGGCATAATGGTGGATGATCAGCATAAGAAACTGATTAAAGATTTTAATAGTTCTCCAATTAAAAGAAGTGAAATAGTTGGAGGTTATCTTTTATCTACATTTTCCATAGGAATTATAATCACCCTTATTGCTCTTATTCTAGGGCAAGGTTACATTGTTTTTGCAGGTGGAGAAATATTGAATTTATCACAGCTTGCTAGAGTGTGTGGCGTTTTAATACTATCTGTCTTAGCTTCAAGTTCAATGGTAGCATTATTAGTAAGCTTTTTTAAAAGCAATAACGCTTTCTCAGCTGCAAGTACAGTTATTGGTACTTTAATCGGGTTTTTAACGGGAATCTATGTTCCCATAGGAGTGCTTCCGGCTAGTGTTCAAACTGCCATAAAGCTATTTCCAATTTCTCACGCAGCAGCATTGTTTAGACAAATATATACTGAAGTATCAGTAATAAAAGCTTTTGAGGGAGCACCAGCACAGGTTATTAATGATTTTAATATAGAGCTGGGTATTGTATTTAAAGCAGGAGAGAAAATAATGGAGCCTATACATCATATTTTGGTGTTGGTGGCAACCACAGTAGTATTCTTTGGAATATCTGTATATAGATTTAATATAAAAAAAGATTAGGGGTGAAATGATTGTAGAACTTAAACATGATATAGTTAAATCCCTATAAACTGTTGACATTTTACCACTAGCTTAAGATATAAAATGTCTCAAGGCATCATAAAAAAGACTCATTCCAAGTTGAGACGGTAGCACTGCTGACAAGAAAATAGATATATAAGCCCTTGAGAATAGCTTTTTTTAAAGTGTTTTCAGGGGGTCTATTTATTTCAAGAAGTTGTTAAAATTATGGGTTCTAGATGTTTTATAGGGAAAGGAGCATATCATTTACCCATATAAATGTTGTTTTGCTTTAAGAGTTAAACTGTTTAATAAAAAGAAATAACTCATCGATAACTGAACAACTTAAAAAGAAGTGGGAAACAACCGCTGAGTTTTTAAACCCACTGGAAAAGTAAAGAGCGGTTCAGTTTGCAGAGATGACAGAAGGGAAAAACACATCAAAGAAATCAATACAGACTTCACCTTTAAAAACTTGGCAATATATTATAATTTTAAGTAGGACGATATGCGAATATTCAAGCAGCCTCGAGAAAATATTCGAGGTTTTTTATATAATTGAGTAAATTGCATAATTTAAAACTGTTGAAATAACTAACTTTTTTTAGCTAGCAAAAAGGATTTCACCCCAAAAT
>NZ_JBMEMN010000030.1:0-25590 GCF_049310905.1 Gudongella sp. DL1XJH-153 | reverse complement strand
TTTTGATAAAAAAACAGCACCCTCTCTTCAGAGTGTGCTGTTTTTTCAAAAGGGGCTATTTCCCGACAGCCCCTTTTTTGTTGACAGATTGTATTGGAATATGGTTATATGATAGAATACTTTAAAGCGATGGAGAGGAGAGAAGACATGGAAAAGTTTAAGGAATACATAATTAGAGAATATGCTGAAAAGGATCTGGAATGGATAGTTCAGACACACGGAGAGTTGTATAATAAGGAATATGGATTTGACAATACTTTTCCTGAATATGTAAGAGATCCTTTGGATAAATTTCACAGTACCAGAAAAGTTGACAGGGAACAAATCTGGATTGCTGAAAAAAACGGAAAAAAAGTTGGAGTAATAGCAATAGCTTGCTTTGATGATTATACAGCACAACTACGCTGGTTTCTGCTACTTGAGGATGAAAGAGGAATTGGTCTTGGAAACAAACTGATTGAAACGGCTGTGAATTATTCTAAAGAGAAAGGCTATGGGAAGATAATTCTTTGGACAGTAAGCATATTGGATGCTGCTAGACATCTCTATTCAAAGCATGGATTTACAATTGAAGAAGAAATCCCCCATAAAATATGGGGGAAAGATCTTATTGAGGAAAAATGGGATCTAATAATAGACCCTGCTCAGAAATAAACCATGAGGAGGGCATGTAATTCCTGCCTCAGCCCTGATCTTATCCTGAAGGACTTTACCTACATCCTCAATGGACATTTTCTGCTGGCCTACTTCAACCAATGTCCCCATAATAATCCTAACCATATTATGAAGGAATCCATCACCTGTAAAAGTAAAAGACAGAATTGGTCCTTCCTTTACATAACTGATTGAATACAATGTTCTGGTTGTTGATTTCGTTGGCTTCTTGACTGAAGAGAATCCTAGAAAATCATGAGTTCCCTGAAGTATGTCTATTGCTTTGTCAATAGCAAACATATCCAGGGGCTCTTTTATGTGCCAGGAATATTTTCTGTAAAATGGAGATTGATATTCCTCTGTATATAACTGATAAGTGTAAACTTTTTTTAGCGCATTGTACCGACTATGAAATCTATCGCTAACTTCCTGGATCTCAGAAACAAGTATATCCTTTGGAAGATAGTGGTTGATATATTCCTGAATTTCGTTTTCTGTCATGCTTATGTCTGCTTTAAAGTTAGCTACCTGACCAAGAGCATGAACTCCCGCATCAGTTCTACCGGAACCCACGATTTTGATTTCCTTCTTGCACATCTCGCTTATAACATCTTCAAGCTTTCCTTGAATGGTGCGATCTGATTTAGGAAGTCTTTGCCATCCTAGGTATCTGCTTCCATCATACTGAATAATCATTTTATAATTTTTCACATTGATCATCTCCTTAGTATGTAAAGCCTTCACCTTCAACTTCTGTTACATAGGATACTGAGACAAAAGCCTTGTCATCAATATTTCTTATAAAGTCTCTGATCTTAATATACTCACTTCTGGAAACAATAGTGTTTACTATCCTCTTATCCTGGTTTGAAAAACCACCGGTAGCATGATAGATAGTTGTTCCTCTTCCGATTTCTGTGTGAACGTAATCCTTAATCGAATCAAACTCGCTTGAAATAATCAACATATTAATTTTAACGTTGAATCCAGATATCATTTTGTCGATTACAAATGAGTTTATAACAATACCAAGTAGTGCATACATACCTAGTCTTGCTCCAAAAACAAGGCCAGCAAAAATTGTGATAAAGAAATCAGCTGCCAGAAGTGACTTGCCAATATCCATGTGAGTGTATTTGTTTATTATCTTCGCAATAATATCTGTTCCGCCTGTTGATGCATTTTGATTAAATACTATGCCCATACCTACACCATTTATAAGAATTCCAAATATCAGGTTGATGAAAAGGTCATCTGTAAAAGGCCCGGTCATAGGAATCACAAGTTCGAAAAATCCTATCATACCAGACAAAGCAAGTGATGCATACACAGTGTAGCCTCCAAATTCCCTACCAAGAACTATGAAGGCGGTTATAAAAAGTATGATGTTTAGAGCTGCAAGAATTACTCCCATTGGTATTGAGGGAATCAGATAGCTTAAAATCATTGCCAGACCAGTTGCTCCACCGACAGCTAGATTTGACGGGATGAGAAAAAAATACATTCCCATTGTCATAATTAGTAGTCCCAAATTAATAAGCATAAATCTTTTAAAATTAAATTTCATAGATAGTCACCTTTCTTTTTTGTTGCAATCAGAATATTATAGTAAAAATCATACTCAAATGCAAGTATATTATTAATTATAGTTTACATTGCCAGCTTGTACAAATAAAATAGAGGTAAGATGATCTAGTAAAAAATGGGAAGGATTGATTAGATGTCAGATTTATATGGAAAAAGAGAATTTGGAAAGCTAAAACTAAAAAACCCCTTTGTCCTGCCACCGATGGTTGCGTTTGGATTTGCAGGAGAAAACGGTTATGTATCACAAAGAAATATTGACCATTACGATGAGATAACTAAAAATGGTGCTGGATTGGTTATAGTTGAAGCAACATGTATAAATCCAGATGGAAGACTTTCACCAGATCAACTGGCAATATGGGACGATTCTTACATCGAGGGATTGAGTAAACTGGCGGATACAATACATAAAAATGGAGCTGTAGCTCTGATTCAATTACATCATGCAGGCTTAAGCGCCAAGGCGGATGTCACTGATAATCCAGTAACCTCTTCAGATTATGAAAGGAAGGGCAGGCTTTCAAAAGGTATGACCGAGGAGCAGATAAAAGCTACGATAAGTGAATTTGCATCTTCCTCCGAGAGAGCTCAGAAAGCTGATTTTGACGGTGTCGAAATTCACGGGGCACACGGATATCTTTTGACACAGTTTTTCTCAAAGAAGGTCAATAAGAGGACCGATGAGTACGGTGGAAGATTTGAGAATAGAAATTTAATTGCAAAAAAAATCCATGATGAAATTAGAGAAAAGACAAGAGAGGGTTTTATTGTTGGCATAAGGATGGGTTGTAATGACGATACTCTAGAAGAAAGCATAGAGAGGGCAAAAGAGTTTGAAAAAATCGGCTACGATTATCTTCATGTTTCCACTGGCTTTGACAATACCCAAATAGAGGTAGAAGCACCAGCGGACTTTCCATGCAACTGGATAGTATATGGTGGAACGATTATTAAAGAGAATGTAGGAATACCAGTGATTGGAATCAACAAAATTCTTAAAAAAGAACAAATTGATTATCTTCTTGGAAATGAACTTCTAGATTTGGTAGCCATGGGAAGAGCTCAGTTGGCAGATCATGATTATATTGAACACTTGGTTGGGGAAGGGGAGATTGTCACTTGCATTGAGTGCAGACCATGTAAGTGGTTTACAGATGGAACAAAATGCCCAAGGCATATATGAATTGTTGATTTATTCAAATAAAACGGTTATGGGTTCCTGATAAGGGTATATAATTATGGAAATAAAGATTAAAAATAATAAGGAGGCTGACTGATGAACAATGTTGAATTTGCAATCCAGATGGAGATTGACGGTGAAAATTACTACAGAGAACAGGCAGAAAAAAATAAGGGTAATGCACTTGAGAAGGTATTCCTGAATCTTGCCGATGATGAGAAGAAGCATGCTGACCTAGTAAAGAAATATGCAGACGCTATGGATTACAGTTTGGATGAGAAGAACGCATTTGTGGAGTTTGAGAGTGTATTCAAGTCTGAATCTGATTTCAAAGTTGAAGCAAAAGTTGATCCTAATCAGCTGGATGCATATAGATTGGCTCTTAAAAAAGAGCAGGAGAGCATAGACCTGTACAAAAAGATGAATGAAGAAGCAGAGACAGAAAAGGGAAAGAAGTTGTTTGATTATTTGGTAAGACAAGAAGAGTATCATTACAAAATTTTTGATGACATGGTCCAACACCTTAGGAAAGCTGAGGATTGGGTTGAGGATGCAAGATTCGGAAGAAGGGATACTTACTAGACTTGAGGCGGCCGACAGGCTGCCTTGCTTGATTCAGAGGTGAATTTTTTATGAAAAGTTTAATAGTGGTTGATTGTCAATACGACTTTATAGATGGTACGCTTGCGTGTGAAAATGCAGAAAACGCGGTACTTAATATCATAGATTACATTAACAAAAATGATGTCGATGTTTATTACTCCATGGATTGGCACACAAAAGACAACAAAAGCTTCATTGTGAATGGAGGTATCTGGCCAGTTCATTGTTTACAAGGTGAGAGAGGAGCCATGCTACACGAAAAATTCGGTGAACTGATAGACGATTCATCAAAGACACCTAATCCTGAAAATGTTTTTTACAAGGGATTAAACGATGAAATAGAGGAGTATTCAGCATATTCTGCTAAAACAGAGTCTGGAGTAGTGTTAAATGAAGCTGTAGAGGAGAGTGTTGTGGTTTCTGGTATAGCCAGTGAATATTGTGTCAGGGAAACCGCATTGGCTCTTTTAGAGGATGGATTTAAGGTACAGCTACTGTATAGCGGTCTTGGTTATGTGAATAAATCCGATCATTTGAAAAACTTGGAAGATCTTCGAAATAGAGGCGTTAATGTGATTGGTACTGACTGAAGATTCATGACTTAAGGTAGTGATCATGTATTTGATTAGCGAGGAGGCAGAAAGTGAACACTGAAAAAGTTGTATATTTGAATTCTGATGAGGAGTTGGATGAGTTTTCTAAAAAGGAGACCCATATTTTATATTTCAGCTCTGAGAACTGTAATGTGTGTCATTCCGTTTTCCCCAAATTGGTTGAGTTGACATCAGAATATGATGTTGAGATCGGAAGGATTGACGTCAATAAGAATGTTAAGATAGCAGGTCAGCATCTTATTTTTTCAATACCGACTATATTGATCTTCAACGAAGGAAAGGAAGTAGTTAGGGAAAGTAGATTTGTTGATTTTGAAAAGATCAGCAGGACCCTTCAACTCATTTTAACTTAAAACCATATCGTTTAAAAAGGCATTCATAAACTTAGGAATGCCTTTTTTGTTCTTAGTTAGGAAATTGCTACTTTTAGAAACAAAACAAAAAATGACATACTTTAATTAAAAGACATGCCAAAAAGTCCAATGCAGGATTAGACTATTTTTTGTATTCGTAGTGGACACCGCGAATGCCAGTATATGATTTAGGTGTCATAGTACCATCACAAACCTGACAAAAAGGCTGAGGGGGTACCGATGGTTTCAAGTCATCAAAGATATTATCCTCTTCCAGTTGAACAACAATGAATCTTGGAACCCATAATGAATAACCACACTTGGTGCAAATAAACTCAATCAAATCATCATTTTTAGTAAAGCCATCAAGAATGTTCATAATCAACCTCCAATAAGTTCATAATACCTACTATGAACTATTATACAAGTGGGGTCTTAGATTATCAATATAAGGGTTATTGGAAGGACTGAATATTTCAAGCAATTTCATTGTGTGTCCACAAGAGCATGCTAAAGGATCAACACCAAAAGCCAAAAGGATTCTAGCACGCCAATGAGAATGCCTCTTCCTGAAAAGTCTTTTGGAGTGACTTTGCAGAAGATAGAGCTTAGAGGAGTTGACATGCTTTCTAGCATAAAGACCGTAGTAACGAATCATTTTAAAGTGCTCGTCAGGGATATGGATAATCAGCCTTTTGATAAATTCAATAGCAGTAATCTTTTCAACAACGCGCTGACCATCCTCATGTCTTTCATAGTAGAAAGTCACAAACTCGCCATCATAATCTAAAATGCGGGATTGAGCCATGGCAGGTCTACCAGTATAACGGATAATGTATTGAATGGAGTCAGAGGACTTGGAGTTCATATTGCTCTTGGCATAGACATAGAATCCATCAGGATAAGTATTAAAAAGAAATGTTTTCAGTTTGTAGAAATCATTTCCAAGGTGTTCATGAAGCATATGAAGCAAAGTGGCCTGCCACCTTTTTCTAAGCATACTGAAAGGGATATGAGAAACCTTGCGCCAGACAGTCCTGTTGCCAGAAGCACCTTCAGTGACAAGCATATGGATATGAGGGTTCCATTTCAGGTCTCTGCCAAAGGTATGCATGGTAGAAACGATGCCAGGTTTAAAGCCTTCAGACTTTTTAAGGCTGGCAAACCAAGAGAGCACAGTATCTGCGCTGGCCTTAAAAAGCACATGAAGAAGTTTTCTATCCTTCTGGAAAAAGACTCGCAGCTCCTGGGGGATAGTGAAGACAATATGCCTATGTGTACAATTGATAAGCTTGGAAGAGATAGAATCAGCACGGTTCTGAGTATACTTGGACCCGCAAGAAGTACAGAAACGACTTTTGCAGGTGAAGAAAACATGCTTGACCTTACCGCAATGCTCGCAAAAGTAGATGGCATGACCCATAGAAGGTTCGCCACACATCAGTATCTTGTTGACATTACTGATAACGGCAGGGCGGATGGGATAACCTTGGGAGAGAAAATACTCCCAGTGATCAGAAAAGATGTGTTTGAATTTAAAGGTCTTACCGGACATAATATCACCAATCAATATATAACCAAAAATGACCGGTAAGACAACAAAGAAAGTATAAAATTTAAGAAAAAGTTAGATTATCGACGATTCTTTAACGCGTCGAAGACGCTTTTTTTAAAAAGTCATATTTTTGGGTATTATCCAAGTAGATGTAAAATTACAGAAAATGGAGGAATGGTTATGTATATCAAAGACATTATGACCAAGGATGTTATAACAGTTACTTTAAATGATAATGTAGAAAAATGTGCTTCGTTGCTAATAAAGCACAACCTAAGTGGTTTACCTGTTTTGGATGAGTCAGGAAAGCTAGTTGGCATAGTAACAGAAGGCGATCTTATAAGAAGAGCATCAAGGATAAAGGGCCCAGCTGTTTTGGAGGTTCTAGGTGGAATGATATATCTTGATAGCCCAAAGAAGTTCATGGATGAATTAAAAAGCTCCATGGGACAAAAAGCAAAGGATATTATGACAAAAAAGGTCATAACGATTGACCCCAATCAGACCATTGAAGAAGGTGCAACACTATTGGTAGAAAAAAACGTTAAGCGTCTGCCGGTTATAAATAAGGAAGGAGAGCTTGTAGGAATAGTCTCAAGAAGAGATATCATGAGTTATCTTTTCCCAGAGCAGTAGTAGAAATTAGTGATTGTAAGGGGGCGGAGTATGGTTAAAAGAAAAGAAGGAGTTTTGTTGAGTATTATGGCATTTGTCATGTATGTTGTTATGGTAGGCACAAATGCAATGGCGAATATCTTGCCAATAAATGGTATGACAACAGGGGAGGTTTCAGACAGCCTGCCCAATTTGTTTGCTCCTGCTGGGGTTACCTTTTCTATTTGGGGAATTATATATCTATTATTGGGAGTTTATTCAATCTATCAGATCATATACATAAACCGTGGAAAAGGAGAAGGTGCTGGACTTAAGAGAGTCAATATATTTTATATAATCACATCTGTTGCAAACAGTATCTGGATATACCATTGGCATCATGGAAATGTAGGAATAACAGTCGTCTTAATGCTTGCAATCCTGGTTTCTCTTATTGTGATAGTACTTACCCTTAGGTCCATGGTGACTGCAGGAGATAAAATGCTTTGGGCAACGCTTCCATTTAGTGTATATTTTGGCTGGATAACAATAGCAACAATAGCAAACATAACTGCATTGCTTGTTGATATCGGTTGGGATGGCTTTGGTGTGACTGAGTCTTTGTGGACTATAGCCATATTGATTGTCGGATTGATGATTGGTGGAGCTACTATTTGGAAACTTGAAGATAAAGCCTACGGAGCCGTTATGGTATGGGCATATAGTGGGATACTGATTAAACATACTTCTCCGGAGGGTTTCAATGGAGAATACCCTGGAGTTATTGTGACAGCAGGAATCGCAATAGGAATATTCTTAACCATAATATTTCTTGCATCAAGGAAATCGAGAAATAAAAGATTTATGTTCAAGAAGAACCAAGGGTTTTAAATTCCTTTAAGGGGGTAGAATATCAGTATTATTCCGTGAATTAAAGCGAGAAAATAAATGGAACAATAACAAAATGAGGTGAAAAGATGAGTCTGGTTAAAATGTATGGAGTTTCATTTACCGTATTCTTCGCAATAGACCTAATATGGCTTGGATTGATTGCAAAGAATCTTTACAGAGAACACTTGGGATATATAATGAGCCCAAATGTCAACTGGGTTGCTGCCATGGGATTCTACGTATTCTACATCGCAGGTTTGATTTTCTTTGCAATAGCACCTGCAATAGAAAGAGATAGTCTGATATACGCAGCATTTGTAGGTGCTTTTTTTGGGTTTATAACATATGCAACCTACGATATGACAAATCTGGCAACATTAAAGGATTGGCCAGTATTTATAACTGTTGTGGATATAATATGGGGAACAGTTCTTTGTGGACTTACAGCTTCAGTAAGTTTTCTTATTCTGAAGGCTATAGGAGTCTGATTTAGGAGGGGATTTTATGACAATGAATAAGCTAAATGGAGAGGACCTGTACTATGCCTTCTTATCAGGTGCAAACGAGGTGATAAAACAGAAATATGAACTTAACAGAATCAATGTATTTCCCGTACCTGATGGAGATACAGGATCAAATTTGGCATTTACAATGTACACAATTGTAGAAGAGGCCAGAATAAAACAGACCGTTAAGCAAACAATGGAGTCCATAGCAGAAGCTGCTTTAAATGGAGCCAGGGGAAATTCTGGTATAATTTTTGCTCAGTATATTAATGGGATGTATATGGAAATGACTGAAGACGATGATGTCACAGTTGAAGGTTTTACTCATCTTGCAAACCAGGCTGTCCAGTATGCATACAAGTCAATTGCCGAGCCGGTAGAAGGTACAATGATTACGGTTATAAAGGACTGGGCTTTGTCTCTTCAGGAATATAGGGGTAAGGCGGCTGATTTTGGAGAGTTGATGGGGGACTCACTTCTGGCTGCTGCAGATTCATTAAAGAGAACACCAGAAAAATTGAAAGTTCTTAGGGATGCTCACGTTGTTGACTCAGGAGCCAAGGGATTTGTACACTTCCTGGAAGGATTTATTAAATTCATTAAAACCAATGAAAAAGTTCACTTTGAAGAAGATTATTCAGATATTCTTATTCAAACTGAGGATATGCATATTATGGATAACATGGATCTTCATTTCAGATATTGTACTGAGGCACTGATTCAAGGTGAGAATCTGGATGTTGATAACATAAAACATGATATAGCAGATATTGGGAATTCTTTAGTTATAGCGGGAAATAGAAACAAAGTTAGAATTCATATACATGCAACTCAACCGGAAGAACTTTTTAGAAGGCTGAGGAAGCATGGAAGAATAATTCAGCAAAAGGCAGATGATATGAAGCGGCAGTTTGAAGCTATACATTCAAGGGCTTATCCAATAGCTCTTTTGACGGATTCAATTGCAGATCTCCCCAAGGAGGTAATGGACAAGTATCAGATATACATGCTGCCGTTGAATCTTATGGCAGATGGAAGCAATTACCTTGATAAGACCACAATATCATCTGAGTATTTCTATAAGCTTATGGATGAAATAGATGAGTACCCCTCATCATCTCAGCCAAGTTCAGTTATAGCAGAGGATTATATAAGATTTCTACGGTCTAATTATTCAAAGGTTATTGTAATAACGGTTTCAGATAAAATGAGTGGAACCTTGAATACTTTCAAAAAAGCTTTGGAAAAATTGGGAATAGATGATGGAAGCGTTGCATTGATTGATTCAAAAAGAAATTCTGGAGCGGAAGGCCTGATAGTCATGAAGGCTGCAGAAATGATTCATGAAGGAATGGATTTTCAAGAGATCTTGGATAAGCTTGACTCAATAATACAAAGAAGTGAAATATTTGTAAGTGTTACTGACCTGAAGTATATGGTAAAGTCAGGAAGAATTAGCAAATATGTTGGTTTTGCTGCCAATACATTGAATTTCAAGCCGGTTGTTTCCATAGACAAGGAAGGGAATGGTTCAATAATCGGAAAAGCATTTTCAGTTGATTCAAATACAAAAAAGATATACTCGCTGGTAGAGGAGATCAACAAGGAAAAAGGAATCGAAAGATATGCAATTGTTCATGCAGATGCATTGGAAAGAGCCAAGGATTACGAGAAGTATCTAGTTGATACATTAGGCAAGGAACCGGAATATATTATGGATATTTCGACTATTGTCGCAATGAGTGCTGGGATTGGAACTGTAGGGGTTGCTCTTATAAGCAACTAGAAAGGGGGGCTATTATGGAGAACTATCTTGTAACTTTGTTAGTATTGTTTATATATTTCAACATTGTGTTTGCAATTGCTCAATCAAAAAAGAACAATGGTCTTATTGATATAGCATGGGGATTTGGATTTGTGGTTGTAGCAGTAACAAGCTATTTGATATCTGCTGAGTATACTTTAAGAGGATCAGTTATAACAATTTTGGTCCTTCTTTGGGGTTTGAGACTTTCCTGGCATCTGTTCAAGAGGAACTGGAACAAAAAAGAAGACTATCGATATGTTGCAATGAGGGAGAAGTGGGGATCAAAAAACCATGCGGTAATGGCTTACATCAGGGTTTTCATGTCTCAGATGGCACTCTGTTTTATAATAGCTCTTCCAATTATGATAACAAACTTTAGCAGTGTAGAAGGCTTGGTGATCTTGGATTTTGTTGGAATCGCAATATGGATAATCGGTTATTATTTTGAGGTTGTCGGTGATGCTCAGCTTAAAGAGTTTATCAGCAATCCTGAGAACAAAGGGAAACTTATGAAATATGGATTGTGGAAGTACACCAGGCACCCCAATTATTTTGGAGAGGCTACAATGTGGTGGGGAATATTTCTGATTTCCCTATCTGTACCAGGATCATTACTTGGTATAATAAGTCCAATTACAATAACCACTCTTTTGTTGTTTGTATCTGGAGTTCCGCTTCTTGAAAAAAAATATAAGGATCACCCGGAATGGGATGAATACGCAAGAAAAACCAGTAAGTTTATTCCAATGCCACCAAAGGATCAATAGAATAGATCAATTACTTCGGAGGTGCATAGAATGTCAAATAAACCTGTAATTGTAGTAAGCAACTGTCTGGGATTTTGTAACTGTAGGTATGATGGTCAGGTTATCAATGATAAATTTGTAAAGGATTTGGAGTCGTATGTAGAATATATCACGGTATGTCCAGAGGTTGACATTGGTCTTGGCGTTCCACGGGATTCAGTCAAATTGGTTAAGGTAGACGGTAAGGCAGAGCTATATCAGCCAGGACAGGACAGATATGTAACAAAGGAAATGGACGAGTACTCAGAAAAATTTTTATCATCATTGGACCATGCAGATGGATTTATCCTTAAGGGTAGATCTCCTTCCTGTGGCATCAAGGATGTTAAATATTATCAATCAATGGTAAAAGGAGCAAGCTCTGAAAAGGGAGTAGGAAGGTTTGCGGAAAAAGTATTTGAAAAGTTTCCATTCAGTGCAATTGAAGAAGAGGGAAGATTGACAAATCTCGCCATAAGGGAGCATTTTCTTACAAAATTGTATACAAATATGAGATTCAGGGAGATTAAGGATGGAAAACATAAGGACCTTGTCGATTTTCATACTCGACATAAGTATATACTGATGTCATACAGCCAGAAAGAGTTAAAATCAATGGGTAAGATCGTAGCCAATCATCAGAATAAAAAGTATGAAGACTTGTATAATGAATATAAGGAACATCTTGGCAGTGCAATGGAAAAAGCTCCAAAATTCACAAATCAATTGAATACTCTCATGCACGTTATGGGTTATTTTTCTGATTATTTATCAAAGGAAGAAAAGGAGTATCTATTAAAAAGCCTTGATAAATATAGAAAGAGAAAAATCCATCTAAGCGTTCCTGTAGGAATATTAAGAGGGTATGCCATAAAGTATAAACAGGAGTATATTCTTGGGCAATACTTATGGGAACCTTTTCCCGAGGATATGCTGGATATAAGCGATACTGGCAAGTAATTGGCTCAAGGACCAGATTAAAGGTCCTTGAGTTCTTTTATGTATTCACTTATTCTATCGATGGTTTGAGATCTGAAATCCCTTGAAGAAGCGGGATATGGGGAATTGGTTTTCAGGTAGTCCACGAAAGCCTGAGTCATATATGGTTCATTGATCGCAAAGCTTATTGAAGGTGAACTGTACTTCATTACAATCAGACCAAGATTTTCCTTTGCATAGATGGTAAGCTCATCGTTCATATTTTCAACTATAAAAACTGTGTAATTCGGATGATGCTTTAGAAGACTAATTATATTTTCAAGCTGAGTTCGAAAAGTAAACACATCATAATATACTGGACTTCCCGTAAAGGCAGTAAAGCCAACGGGAATTTTTTTTTCAATTACTTCAGAGTAATCAGGGAGCTTGATTATCTCCGTAAACTTGTTTGTATCAAGTAGATTGATAAAAGAATGAATTCTTTTTTTATGAAAGTCGAATAATATTTCCCTTTCTTCCTTTGAATGATTTCTAAGGAATTTTTCTATTGCAAACAATGGAAGAGTTATTGAAGATAAGGCTCTGGATTTCAGTATGCAATCACCATTCTCATATTCAAATTCATTTATTGTATTCATAAGGAATCTATTTGAAGACGAGTTAAAAATTTTCATAAGGGGCCTACACAGCTTCAGAAAATCATCAAATTCATAAAGCAAAGAATTGACAGCAACTTGGTCAGTTAGATAAAGATTAAGATTATTGCTCGTATCTCTCCCGATTGAATTGGATGAAACTGCGCACAAGCCAGGTGTGATAAAAATAGTCCTTCTAAAATTTACATCCCTGGTTCTTGGATAATAATAAGGTTCAATGTTTCCTGTCAAATAAAAAGGCATCCACTCGTTTATAGCAGCAAACATTTCATCAAGGGACCTTGTAATGGTATGCACAATTTTAACCTTGTTTCCTTTTTGAAGAACTTGCATAAATAGTCTAGACCATTCCAGTGTAAATTTTGGGTCGTCAATCAACCAAGACAAATCTTCATCACTATAGAGATATAGAGTATGAGTCTTCCTGCTGTTCAATGTTTCCATAAGAAACCTTAGTACTGCGGACCGTTTGCCTTCAATTCCGTGGTATATATCCTGCAGAGGAGAGTGTGAATAATTGATTCCGGTATCCATTTGTACAGTGGACTGTTTCCTGAAGCTGAAATCATTCAGTTCCTTGATAAAGTTTCCAACATTACTGTTTTGTTCATCATTGCTGTTTCTTAACCAATTTTCAACAATCGCTTCAAGACTCTTACCTTCCTGCTTAAGCGGGATGTTATCTGAGATAAGCTTGTCCTTTAAGCCTTGCAGATGATAATCCTCCTTGCACCTTTTAACAAGGGCAACTGAAATTGGGGAAATATAGTTCTCATTACGCGAGGGCTTTCTGGACCCTGACCGAAGTCGGCTTATAAAAGAAGGATCCAGCGATGTATGCTTAGCAAGTGTACTATTGCTGGTATTTGTAAGATTCAATAGAAAGTCCAATTTATCGCTAAAATTCATAAAACCACCCCTTTAGCTGATTATAGCAAAGAAAAGTATAAATATGCAATATATTGTCATGATTAGTGACACCTAAATGACAATGACAGATTGGTAATGGACAACATTTTGATTATATAGTGGGTATAATAATACTGAGGTGAAGGTTATGAATTATCAGATCAAATTAAAAACAGGTTTTTTTAAGACATTAAAGTATAGTATGACAGTTGAGGAAGATGAGTTGATTCTAAGACCGGAGCTGCGTGAAGGATTCGATTTAATAGCTATCAAGAATGAAGATGTTCTTGAGTTGGGATTTATAAGATATCCTGGGGGAAAGCTTGAATTTGAAATAATAACAACGGGAGCATATTACTTTGGATGCATATCACCAGACAATGATGCTGAAGAACTAATTAGAGTTTTAAAGAATAGTTTTGGTAGAAGGTTGATTGTTGAATAGGAATCCTTGGACCTAGTTATCCAAGGATTCCTATTTATTTATTGGGAAATTGCTAGATGCTTTTCCCATAGCAACAAAAATTGACAATCTATCGAAAAGAAACTACAATATTACTTGATGCATAATATGATAATGATTGGAGAATCTAAATGACCTTGATGAGAAAGGCAGCAGGAAAAATAGTTTATGGTACAGGCCAGCTTTTGTCCTTTATTTTTGACCTGTTCATTGGAATAGCTGAGATAACAGTAGGTCTTGTAATTGGCATAGCAAGAGGCTTTGCAGCATTGATAGGAATGGGAGGATGTCTCATTCTGTTTTTACTGTTTAGTCCATTTGGGTTGATGATTCTATTCAATCCCATAACTTTACTGGTAATTTTGTTTTTTATTATATTCCCAATACTTGGACAGAAATTTATATCTTTTCTTAAGTACTGGAGATACATAATCACGGAGTATTTGTATGACCTGGGAAGCTATTTGATGGATGGCAAGGGTCAACATAAATCCTTTTCTGAATATGGTCACAAGTATCAAAAGATGGAAGAGGAAAGAATCAGGCAGGAAAGGGAGAAGAGACAGGAACAACAGCAGAAGGAATGGGAAGAAAGATTCAGGCAATGGCAAAGGTACCAAAGACAGGGCAATGGACAGTACTGGCAAGGCCAAGGTAGTTACACAGGTCAGCAAACCTATGCAAATCCAATAACTGAATTTAAGCAGAAATATACAAAGAGCTGTGACATGCTAGGATTACCATATGACACGGACAAGTATCAGGTTAAGCTTGCTTACAGGAAGAAAGCAAAGGAATACCATCCTGATATAAATAAATCTTCTGATGCAACCAGTAGATTCCAGCAAATAAACGATGCTTACGAGTTTTTAAGTGATGAAAACATCGAAAGGTATAAAAGCATAGGTTCTTGATATTGATAACATTCAGGGGAGGACTCTAGATGAAATACTTTTATTATGATACTGAAATCGGATATCTTACTGTAGCAGAAGCTGATGGAAAAATAACTGAGGTTAAATTTGGCAAAAAAAACTACCCGGACTCCCTCAGAGAAGAAACACCTTTAATAAAAGAAGCAATCAAACAAATCAGGCAGTATCTGGAAGGTAAAAGAGAAAAATTTGAGTTGCCGCTTCAATTAGCAGGTACACAGTTTCAGGGTAATGTATGGGATGCATTAAACAAAATACCATACGGTGAAACCAGAAGCTACAAAGAAGTGGCTTTAATGACAGGAAATCCAAAAGCTTATAGAGCTGTGGGAAATGCAAACAACAAGAATCCAGTGGCAATAATTGTCCCCTGACACAGGGTAATTGGAGCCAACGGTGATTTGGCAGGATTCGGTGGAGGAATAGAAATCAAGAAGAGATTGCTTGAATTAGAGAATAAGAATGACCACTTCCAGTAGGGAGTGGTCATTCTAGTTAACACTTGTTCATCATAATATCCAGGATTACAGAATCGGTATTGCTCATTCCTTCGGTTGAAACCCTTGCAAGGTTTGTGATAGATTCTTCAACAGTTGCTCCCAGAATACCGTTATCAGAGGGAATTCTTATACCTTGTCTAGCCATGGCTGATGCATCCACGGCAGCATCCACGGATATTCCAAGTTTATATGCACAGCCGATTTTGGCTCCATCACAGAACATTCCAGAAACGCCTGCAATCATATTGATAATAGAGCTCTTGATCTGGTCAATAGAACCACCCATCATATAAGTTAGCCCAGCGCTACAGCCAAGACCTGCTGCAACGGCACAGCCGCAAACAGGGCTTAATGCTCCCAGTTGTACTTTCACATAGATAGTGACCAGATGGCTAAGAGCAACAGAACGTTTGATTTTTTCGCTGCTATAATCAAGCTCAGTTCCTATGATGGACAATGGTATAATGGCAACCAGCCCATGATTTCCAGATCCGGCGCTACTCATTACAGGAAGCGGATATCCGGTCATTCTGGCTTCTGAGGCAGCTACTGTATAAGCTTTTGCTTTTGATTCAATATCGTTAGCCTTGTTTATGTAGTGTTTACCTATTCCAAGTCCCAATTCCTCAATCAATCCAACCTGGGCAAGTTTCAAGTTCATATCAATACCTGTCTGGATAAAGTCCAGTTCATCAGATGGAACTTCATTGACAAATTCAACAAGCTCCTGAATTGGATAATCTAGAATCTGCAATTTAATATCACTATTGTTTTTATTCCCATCTGCATTATTGCTTTCAAGTGTTCTTTTATCCAAAATCACGTGATCGTTTATAGATTCGAAGGCAATGTTAGTATGGGCATCCTCAATAATTACCTTGGAAACTTCAGACTTGGTTTTTGCAATTATTTCAATAAACAAAGATGTCTTTGACTTATCCAAAGTGACTGTAATATTACCTGTAGACAACATCTCAAGAGCCCTGGAAATGCTTTCTTTATCCACATCCTTGAAAACTTCCAGACCATATTCTGTTTTTCCAACTTCAAGTGCAAGAGCTGAGGCAAAGTGGAGTCCTCTCTCCTGGGTTCCCGGAATGCCAACACTCATGCCGTTCTTAAGAATATTATTATTCACTGTAATATTTAGCTCGATGATTTGTCCTGATAATAGTTCCTTTGCCCTTGTTACTGCGAGTGCAACCGCTGCAGGCTCTGTACAACCAAGTGCAGGAGTAACCTGATCTTTAAGAATTTCAATAAGTATATTGTTTTTAAACATTTTATCACCTCTATCTATATTGATTGCAAGTATTATGCCAAGATAGTGATTGTATAAAAAGGTGTATTTAAGGGGCTTCTATTTAATATATCCAAATATTTATTGTATTAATTTCTCAATAATGATAATCTTGAGATAGCAAGAGTATGGAAAGCTTGTATTAAAGAGATTTTAGAGTTTCGCAAATAATAGAATTAATTATCAAAAATGAGAAAGGTGATTTGATGAGTTTGTTGAATAGTATCAGGTCAGAATTACAGCATATAGTTGAAGCCATGTATTCTGTAACAAATGTTGATATAACAATAGTTGATCAGGAGCTTAAAAGGGTTGTGGGAACAGGAGTGCATGGCAATGCAATAGGGATGTTGGCACCATTAAATTCTGCTTTTCACAAGTGTATAACAACCGGGGAGCAATATCTAATAGAAAAGCCAAGGGAAGAAAGCATATGTATCGATTGTGAAAACAGAGAAAACTGTGTAGAACTGGTTGAAATTTGCCTGCCAATTGACTACAATGGTGAAATAATTGGAGTCCTTGGACTTTGTGCTTTTGACGAAATTGCAAGGAATAATCTTCTTACCAACACTGATGGATACAGAACTTTTGAAAACCAACTAACAGGAATAATAAATACAATGCTAAAAGAGAAGGATTACGGACAGATGTTGGAATATAGATCAAACGAAATGTTTACACTTATCAACTCCCTAAACGAAGGGATAGTGGTTTTGGATAAAAATCAAAGAATTGCAACTATGAACAGCTATATTCAGGATAAACTCAATATTAAGGATAATGCTACAGGTCTATCTGAAATAATTCCAGAAAGCGTAATCATCCAGCTTTCCGAAACAGATTTCAGTGGAGAGATTGGACCTGTATCAATTGGAAATGATAATTATATCATACAGAGTAATCCAATCGAAGGGAATAATCTCCAGCAAGGGTACATACTTATATTCAGTGACTTCAACAAGATGAAAAAATCAGTTCTGAAATCACAGAAGGTCAAAGACATAGTTACATTTGACCACATATTGGGAGAAAGCGAATCTATTAAAAGCGCCAGGAGGCAAGCCATACAAGTAGCTGAAAGTGAAGCTTCAGTAATGATAATGGGAGAAACCGGAACTGGCAAGGAAGTTTTTGCAAGAGCCATACACCATGCTGGCAAAAGAAGTGATCAGGTCTTTATGGCCTTAAATTGTGGTGCGATCCCCGAGAATCTAATAGAAAGTGAACTATTCGGATACGAACAGGGTTCGTTTACCGGAGCTAACAAAACAGGAAGGCAAGGCTACTTTGAAGCGGCGACAAAGGGAACATTGTTTCTCGACGAAATCGGAGAACTGCCATATCTGATGCAGGTTAAACTATTAAGGGCTCTGGAAGAAAAAGAAATTACCAGGATTGGTGGACACAAAGGAATTAAGGTCAATCCCAGAATAATTTCAGCAACTCACAGAAACATCGATACTATGGCCAGAGAAGGTACATTCAGGGAAGATCTATTTTATAGGTTAAATATTGTACCAATTCAGATACCACCCTTAAGGGATAGAGGATATGATGTTTTGATACTGGGCAAGTATTTTCTGGAGCATTTTGGGAAGGTATACGGAAAAGAATTTATTGGATTTAGTCAAGATGCTGAAAATCTACTCCTTAAATACAGATTTCCAGGAAACATAAGGGAATTGAAGAATCTAATTGAATATGCAGTTATATTCTCCGATGGTTCAAAGGTTACTGCTGAGCATATCAAGGGGAAGATACCAATAAATCTATTAGATGAATCAAGAACTCTGACAGAGCTTACCAGGGAGTATGAAAGGGAGCTTATCAGTTCGAGAATACAGATGCTGGGCGAAGGTGTAGAGTCAAAAAAAATCCTTGCAAAGAAACTAGGAATAAGTCTTGCTACCTTATACAGAAAATTGGACTAATGCTTATAGCTTCTTAAGAAAAAAATACGCCTCCTAAGAGGCGTAAAAGAATCCAAGAATAGTTGGATAATATAGTGCAAGTATTGCCAGTGCTGCGGAAACCCAGAATATAATTCTTGTGGTTTTTCCGGCATTTTTCTTTTCTATCCTACTGTAGGTTATATATAGAAGAATGCCAGTTATTATGACAAAAATTGGCTTATACTTAGTTAAATTCGCAAAATATGCAGTACCTACAGATCCCAAACCCAGGGATGCCAATATAAGGCCTCCACTTCAGCAAAGGGATGCTGCCACTGCAGTAAAAATTGAAGAAACGCTCATTAGTTTTTCTTTCATTACGACACCTCCATACCCTAAGGGGGTTTAATGATATTTTAATTCTAACATACATTTTGTTTATTTTCAAATCAAGTCATAATACATTTTTCTGAATGCCATTCCAATTGTTTTGAATCACTCAATAGTGGTAATAGTATAGTAATAGATATGATAGATGATCTTGACGCAGCAAACTGGTTTTGTTGCGTGGAAATACAAATGAAAGGGGTTTATCTATGGAAAAATTAGACCTTGATATTTTAAAAGAAATGTCCCAGAGGGACCTAAGTGGGCTTGTCTCAATTTACTTACCTACTTCCAAAAAAGGACAAGAAGTAAATCAAAGCAGAATAAGGCTAAAAAACCTTTTAAGGGATGCCGAGAATGACTTGATTGAGAAGGGTTTCTCACCTGTGGATGCCCAAGCCAAGCTAAAACCGGCAGCAAGACTTCTTGATGAGACAATTTTTTGGCAAAATCAAAATAGAGGACTTGCCATACTGATTTCACCAGAGGGAATGAATTATTACAGACTACCCTTTGAGGTTGAAGAATTGGCCATGGTTTCAAACAGATTTTATATCAGACCACTGATTAAATTTGTCACTTCTATTGAAAGATTCAACATATTGACACTGAGCCAGGATGAAGTGAAACTTTATGAAGCAGATCCATATGATATAAGGAAAATTGAAGCACCAAAAATAGACCAGCTGGTTGCTGACTATGTACCTGGTCACGAGTTGCACCAGGAGTCAACAAGTCCCAAAGGTGCTGCTTCAGGAGCAGGACCTGGGATGCATGGATACAATGAAATGAGTAAAACAGAGAAAAACGAGATTTCGAATCATCTTAGAAATATCGATAAAGAGGTACGCAGCATGCTTAAAGATGCAAAACATCCTCTAATAGTATATTCAGTTGACTACATTTATCCAATGTACAGAGATGTCAGTTCGTATTCCAATCTTATGGAAGAATCAATTAAAGGTAGCCCGGAAGGTGTCGGAGAAAAAAATATACATCAAAAAGCGATGGATATCTTTGCACCCAAGATTGAAAAAAGACTCAAGAAGGAATTTGAAAAATTTAAAACTCTTTTAAATACAGATTCCAAGTTGGGCAGCGACAGCATTGCAAAAATTGTCCTTTCAGCTAAATCCGGAGGAGTGGATACACTCTTTGTTGCTGAAGATGTACAGAAATGGGGATTTTTCAATGAAGAAAAAAATACTCTTGAAATAAACAATAAAGAGGATCTTGGTCATGTTGACCTGCTGGATCATGCTGCCATAATGACACTTGTAAATGGCGGTAAAGTGCATGTTCTTGAAAGGGAAAAAATGCCTTCAGGAAAACCAATCGCAGCCATATTAAGATTCTAGAGACCTGAATTGTATAAGGGTACACTGAAAATCTTGTGTACCCTTATAATTTTGAGTAAAATTTGAAAAAGTGGAGGTAAGATGAGGTGAAAAATTTTATCACAACAAAATGGCTCAAGGAAAATCTTGACATGGAGAATCTGTTGATTTTTGATGTCAGATACGAGCTTGGAAATGAGTCCTATGGTGAAGAAGAGTATAATAAAGGGCACATAAAGGGAGCAATATTTGTACCTATGGAGGGTTTGCTTACAGGAACGGTAAGAGAACATGGCGGACGACATCCATTGCCGGACATGGAAGAATTTGCCAGAAGAATAAATGATTTAGGGGTGGATGATTCCAAAACTGTGGTGATTTATGATGATGGAGAACTTGCCATGGCAGGAAGATTGTGGTGGATGCTCAAGTATATTGGGAAAGTGGAGGTATTTCTTTTAAAGGGTGGAATAAAGGAATGGAAGGACAAAGGCTACAGTTTATCCTTGGAGAAGCTTGACCCTTCAAAGGGAGGAGAACTAACTCTTAAGATAAAAAACAGCATGATTGCAGATGTCGGCGATGTTAGGCAAGCAATTGAAAAAGTCGATGAAGTAATCGTAGATTCCAGAACACCAGATAGATATAAAGGTGAAATTGAGCCAATCGACAGAATTCCTGGACATATCCCGACAGCAGTGAATTACCCATGGACCGAGCTTGTTGAAAACCTGGGCGAAATTGATACAGAGAAGCTTGCAGCACATTACAGTGATTTGGCACAGTATAAGAAGATAATTGTTCATTGTGGATCAGGGATAACCGGTACAGTAAATATTATGTTTATGGATGAAATTGGTCTGGAGCCGGTTCTTTATCTGGGAGGATACAGTGACTGGATTAGCTATGATCAAAATAAAATTGTTGATGAAACAAAATGAATAGACAGAAATACTTATTCCAATACCATCAATCAGCTACATAAAATATGATGGTATGCTTTTTAAGGATTGTTTACAATGGATATTGGATGAGGTAATATTATACTATGTTCAAACGGTTGCACAATTAAGTAGAATTTTTTGGGAAGTAGGTGAGGAACAATGAAAAAGAGAAAAAGCGGGATTTTGCTATCTGTTTCATCACTGCCAGGAGAATATGGAGTAGGTGATTTTGGGAAAGAGGCATACAGATTTGTCGACTTTCTAAATGAAGCAAGACAGAAATACTGGCAGATTCTACCTTTAGGGGTTACAAGCTATGGGGATTCTCCCTATCAATGCCTGTCTTCCTTTGCCGGTAATCCGTATTTTATAGATCTGGATGAATTGATGCAACGAGGATATATATCCAGGGAAGAAGTATCAGTCGAAAATTTAGATGCAGAAGAAGATAAAGTAGATTATGGAAAACTCTATAATGGAAAATACAGACTTCTTAGAAAAGCATACAAAATGGGAAAGCATGAACTCTGGTCTGAGCTTAGACTTTTTTATGGCGAAAACAAGGACTGGTTAAGAGAATTCGCATTATTTATGACCATAAAAGAGCTGCATAATGGCAGGGCTTGGCAGCTATGGGACCAGGAGTATAGAGACTTCCATAGCCAAGAAACCAGTGAAATTGAAAAAATAGAAGAAGAAAAGTTCTTTTTCTGGGTTTTCACTCAGTATTTTTTTACTAGACAATGGACCAGACTAAAGGATTATACAAACGGTAAGGGAATCAAAATAATTGGGGACCTGCCAATTTATGTTTCAGCAGATAGTGCTGATTTGTGGGCAAATCCATCACTTTTTAAACTGGATAAGAATTTTGAACCCATAACAGTTGCTGGAGTACCACCTGACTATTTTACAGCTACTGGACAATTGTGGGGAAATCCAGTCTATGATTGGGAGGCAGTGGAAAAGAATGATTACAGATTTTGGATTAGAAGAATTGAGCACAGCTTTAGACTGTATGATACATTGAGGATTGATCATTTCAGAGGATTTGAGTCCTTCTGGGAAGTTCCTGCAGGATCCATTGATGCGGTGAACGGAAAGTGGGTCAAGGGTCCTGGAATGAAACTTTTCAATAAAATCAGAGAGGCGTTGGGATCGCTGGATATAATTGCCGAAGATCTTGGCTTTCAGACTGAACAGGTGGAGGAGCTGATTAGAGAAACTGGGTTCCCAGGAATGAAGATTCTACAATTTGCATTTGACCCAGTTGGAGACAGTGATTACCTTCCACATAATCATGAGAGAAATTCGGTTGTTTACACTGGAACCCACGACAATAAAACTGTCAGAGATTGGATTGACACAGCTCCTAAAAAGGAGAAAGAATTTGCAATAGAATATCTTAAGTTGGAGGATGAAACCGAGGGATACAACTGGGGACTTATTCGTGGAGCATGGTGTTCAGGAGCATATCTTTCTGTGGCACAGATGCAGGATTTTCTGGACTTGGGTTTGGAATCAAGAATGAACATACCTGCAACATTGGGTAACAATTGGACCTGGAGAGTCAAAAAATCAGATATTAACAGCACGCTGGCAAAGAGAATAGCCAAACTTACCAGGACTTACAGGAGGGATTAATTTGTTTAATCACGAAAATTTGAAAAAAAGAATAGATCTTTATGCAATGACCACCTTTGGTGGTGAGTTTAAACAACTTCTGGATTCAGAGAAATATGTAGTTTTGTCAAAAGCAATGATGGAGAACATAGTTCCATATTGGAATGACTCCAGAAAGGAAACAGAGGGAATGAAAAAAGCATATTATTTATCATCAGAGTATCTATTGGGAAGATTCCTTACAAACAACCTTATTGCAATGGACACAAAGGATGATGTGAAAAGAATGCTGGAGGAGATGGGTGTGGATTACAATGAGATTGAAGAGTCTGAGGAGGACCCAGCTCTTGGTAATGGTGGTCTGGGAAGACTTGCAGCATGCTTTTTGGATTCCGCAGCCACACTAGGATATCCAATGGATGGATACGGGATAAGATACGACTTCGGTCTATTTAAACAGAAGATCGTTGACGGGGAGCAGGTAGAGGTTGCAGACAATTGGACTAAATATGGTGATCCCTGGGGAATAAGAAAAGTGAGTGAAATTGTCCGAGTAACCTTCAAAGGCAGCGAAATTTACGCAGTACCCTACGATTATGCTGTAATAGGATATGGCAAAAAACTTATAAATACATTAAGACTCTGGAAGGCAGAGTCCTTGGAAGAATTTGATTTTAGAGCATTCAATGACCAGAAATATGACCAGGCTGTAAAAGCAAAGAACGATGCTGAAAACATAGCAAAGGTTCTTTATCCCAATGATTCATACGAAGAAGGTAAAAAACTAAGATTGAAACAGCAGTACTTTTTTGTTTCTGCATCTCTTCAGGATATGATAAGGAAGTTCAAGAAAAAGGACATTGGTCTTGAGAAATTTCCTCAATTCCATTCAATACAGCTGAATGATACTCATCCTGCTGTTGCCATACCAGAGCTTATGAGACTATTGACAAGAAAAGAGGGCTTGGGTTGGGATGAAGCATGGGCAATTACAACTGCCACATTCGCATACACAAACCATACACTTCTTGCCGAGGCATTGGAGCAATGGCCAGAAAGATATTATCAGGAGTTGATTCCACAGGTATATGATGTCATTACAAAAATTAATTCAATGCTCCTTGAAGATCTTAGGAAAAAGGGAATACATGACCATGACCTGAGCCGTTATGAAATAATTCATAATGGAAACATCAGAATGGCCTGGATGTCAATATATGGTTCAAAATCAATAAATGGAGTTGCTAGGCTTCATACGGATCTTCTTATAAACAAGGAACTGAACTACTGGTATAAGTTGTATCCCGAGAAGTTCAACAATAAAACAAATGGAATAACACAAAGAAGATGGCTACTGCAATCCAATCCTGAATTGTCAGAACTTGTTACTGAACTCCTTGGTTCAGAGGAATGGATTACAGATCTGAAGAAGTTAAAAGACTTGGGAAAATATACTAATGACGACGAAGTGATGGAGAGATTCCTGGATATCAAAGGAACAAAAAAACAGCAACTTGCAGAATATATCAAGCAAGAGGAAGGTGAAGACATTGATCCGGATTCATTGTTTGACATTCAGATTAAAAGACTACACGAATATAAAAGACAGCTTCTCAATGCATTCCATATTCTGTATCTTTACTATGAGATCAAGGAGAATCCTGAAAAGAATACAGTACCAAGAACCTTCATATTTGGTGCAAAGGCAGCTCCTGGATATGTAAGGGCAAAAGCCATTATCAAGTTTATTAATGATATTGCAGGGTTAGTGAAAAATGACCCCTTGATGAAGGGCAGGCTCAAAATAGTATTCGTTCAGAATTATAGAGTATCCTACGCTGAGAAGTTGTTCCCGGCAGCAGATTTGTCAGAACAGATTTCAACTGCAGGTAAAGAAGCATCGGGTACAGGGAATATGAAATTTATGCTCAATGGTGCTCCCACAATCGGAACCTATGATGGAGCAAACATAGAAATAGTCGAAGAAGCAGGAGAAGAAAACAACTATATTTTCGGACTTAGGGTGGAGGACATCGAAGAGATTAAGGATACCTACAATCCAGAAGCAATTTATCAGAATAATCCCAAATTGCGAAGGGTAATGGACACCTTGATAGATGGAACTTTCGAAGATCAAGATGGGGCTTACAGAGAGCTGCACAACTCATTGCTCTACGGTGCACATTGGCATAGGGCAGACAATTATTTTATCCTTAAAGACTTTGATGAATACCGGAAGACACAAGAAAAGGTTGATATCGATTACAGGGATAGATTAGGTTGGGCGCGAAAATGTTGGTTAAATATGTCAAATTCGGGTAAATTTAGTTCAGATAGAACTATTGAGCAGTATGCCCAGGATATTTGGAATATAGATAAAATTTAGGTCAAGGGGCTTAGCCCCTTAGGATCTTTAGTACAAGGATTTAATTCCATCCGAAAGGATGGATTAAATTATATATTTTTGAATTTAATGCAAGCGTATGCACAAAATGAGATAGTGTAAAGTAGCTTATGAAAAGAAGAACTACAATGAATAGCTACTACTTAGAGGATAATATTGAAGTTCAATC
>NZ_JBMEMN010000029.1:0-28571 GCF_049310905.1 Gudongella sp. DL1XJH-153 | reverse complement strand
AAAAGCCCAGAATCTTACGGGTTCTCTTCATTTTTTGTTTGTGAGGGTAAAATCGGTCATTTCCCGATTACCCCATTTAAATTATTCCTGGATGTAATGGTCTTGTAACATATATTCATTCAAAATAGTTTATAAATAATTAGCATTAATTTTTGAAGCGGTATTTTAGAGTATTTACACACTTATTTAAAGCGAAACTAGAATAAAGTTTACTAATAATTTAAAATATTGTAGCTATTAATAAAACTTTATGATATATTAATCTATAATTAAAAAAAATATATATATTCAGATATACTTAAAAGATATTAAAATTAACTTAAATTATTTGATAGATCACGAGTTATATAGTAGCTAAGCTTTACATTATGAAAGGGTGATATTTAATGGGAAATCAAAACTATAAATTATATCGTTCAGGGATTCATCTAGCAGATATATATTTTCAAGATATTGAGATCTTTCATAGTAAAAGGGATATATTCAATAACAATTGGTCTGAAATAAATACTTATGACAAGGAAGAAAATATTTATAAAGATAAATATAATATTGATATTGTTGAGATACAGAGAAACTTGGAAAAATATAATAGACTTATTTTCACAAATTTTAATGAATATAGTTTTAATGAGGATATTATTTATCAAAAAAAATCAAGGGATGAGTTATCTTACTTTGAAAACAAAGAAGATGTTATTGTATGGGCTCAAAGAAAGAAAAGATACCCAATGGATATAATCCTATATAAAAATGAAGTGGTTGGTTTTATTGTTACAAATAGAGAAGAATGTATTGTATTAGTAAAAGATGGTTACGAAGAGTATACTCCACAAGATCTCTGGGAGAAGGCCAAAATATCTAAAGATGAATTTAGGGTAAAAAAACTTGAGGATTATATGGTAAGTATGAGGGATGGAGTAAAACTGGCAACAGAAGTTTGGATACCCGAAACTAAAGAAAACAATACTAAATTCCCAACGGTCTTCATTAGAACACCCTACGGAAAAGATAGAATTTCAGAGTCGCAGCTAAGATTTGTACAGAGAGGATATGTCCTTGTGATTCAAGACGTAAGGGGCAGAGAAAAATCTCAAGGAGAGTTTTCTTCCAAGGGTTCAGAAAGATTAGACGGAGATGATTCTCTAAATTGGATTTCCCAACAGTCTTGGTGTGATGGGAATATTGGAATGTATGGCGCTTCTTACTTAGGTTATGTTCAATGGGCTGCAGCTAGTACAGGCAATCCTCATTTAAAAGCTATTGTAAGCATTGTAACAGCAGGAAGTCCATTTGGTGACCTTCCAAGAAAAGGCGGGACAATGGCTTCAGGAATTCTGGCTTGGATTTTTGCAATGTCAAAGAAAAATTTTTATCCAGAAGCAATGGAAAGAGATGATTGGGATCAGATAGTAAAAATAAGACCCATAAAAGATATACCTGAGAAAATACTTGGTAAACCTATACTGTTTTGGGATAACTACATGAACCACAGCCTATATGATGAATTTTGGGAACTAATGGATTGGAGTAAGCAAGGAGATAAAATAAATGTTCCTTCTTTAATTATATCTGGATGGTTTGATGATAATGGGCAGGGATCTTTAGAAGCTTGGAGTGTGAATGCAAAATACAATCGGGAAAACATGAAAATGATTTTAGGTCCATGGTTGCATAAGGCAAATACTAATAGAGATATTGGTGATATAGGTTTTGGTAACAATGCTATAAGATATGATATTGATTTAGCTTTTCAAAAATGGTTTGATAGGTACTTAAAAAATATTGATACAGGTATAGATAAAGAAGCAGCAGTTGATTACTATGTTCAAGGATCTAATAAATGGAAAGATTCTAATACATGGACTCCAGAAAAAGCTGAAAGGAAGAATCTGTATTTAGATAGTCTTGGACAAGCTAATAGCTCAAAAGGAGATGGTAAATTAAGATGGGAAAAGAAATTTAATCATGATTATGATGAGTATTCATACGACCCTTATGATCCTACGCCACATTTAATTGATTTAAGAGAAAATGAATTAAATGTACCAGCAAATTACAGAGATATTGAGAAAAGAAAGGATGTGTTAGTCTACACTAGTGATGTATTAGAAGAAGAAGTAACTATTGCGGGTGAAGTTTTTACTGATATTTATGCTGAAACTTCTGCTAAGGATACAGACTGGGTTGTGCGGTTGACAGACCTTGATATGGAAGGGAATTCTCGTAGGTTAGTGGATGGAGTATATAGGGCGAAATATATTGATGATTTCAAAAAAGAAGCCTTGCTTAGTAAAGGTGAAATAAGAAAATATAGAATTAATATGTTCCATACATCAAATACATTTAAAAAGGGGCATATGATTAGAGTGGAAATTACCTCTAGTGCGGAAAACCTAGTATTTCCTAATCAAAATACAGGAAATGATTTTTCAACTGATACTGAATATGTTATTGCACAGCAAAGGATTTATCATAGCAAAGAGTATCCAAGTAAGATAAGTATACCTGTTATAGACTATTAAAACATTTGTAGGAATATTAATAATTAATGAGGAGGTTTTTATATGAAAGTTAAGAATCAAAAAGCCTTTGAAGGGCTTAAGAATGAAACGCCACAATTTTGGGGGAATCTTTCATACGATAAAGAATTTGATATGAATAAGCTGGAGTTAGATTATAAAGATGTTTTGGATGCCAGTGAAAGATTAAATAGGTTTGCACCTTTTTTCGAAAAAGTGTTTGATGACACTAAAGAATCCAAAGGAATTATTGAATCGAAAATTTTTAGTTTAGATAAAGCAAAAGTAGAAATAGAAAAATATGAAAAAATAAAGATTCCAGGGAAGATATCCTTAAAAGGAGATCATAGTTTACCAATATCTGGATCAATAAAGGCTAGAGGTGGAATTTACGAAGTTTTATGTCTGGCAGAAAAGATTGCTCTTGATTCTGGTATGTTGAGACTTGATGATAATTATGAAAAACTATCAGAAGAAAAATTTAAAAATATATTTTCTAAGTATAGCGTTGCAGTCGCATCAACTGGCAATTTAGGTCTTAGTATTGGAATAATAAGTGCAGTTTTAGGATTTAAAGTAACGGTACATATGTCATCTGATGCAAAAGAATGGAAAAAAGATATGTTAAGAAGCAAAGGGGTCACAGTAAAAGAATACGATAGTGATTTTTCATATGCAATTTCCATGGGAAGAAAAGAAGCTGAAGTGGATCCCAATTGTCACTTTGTAGATGATGAAAATTCTAAGGAGTTATTTCTAGGTTATTCTGTTAGCGCCTTAAGATTAAAGAAGCAATTTGAAGATAGTGGAATAAAAGTAGATAAAAATAATCCACTTTTTGTTTACCTTCCTTGTGGTGTAGGGGGAGGTCCAGGGGGTGTAGCTTTTGGATTGAAACTACTTTTTGGTGAGAATGTTCATCCAATATTTGTAGAACCAGCTCAATCTGCTTCAATGTTTTTGGGAATTCTTACTGGAATGCATAGTGAAGTAAGTGTACAAGATATTGGCTTAAACAATCGTACAATAGCTGACGGATTAGCTGTAGGAAGATCATCTAGATATGTTAGCAAGATGATAGAGCCATTAGTTGCAGGTTTTGTTACATTTAAAGACCATGAACTCTATAATTTATTGAAAATATTATACGATACAGAGAATATATCTTTAGAACCATCTGCTTTGGCAGGATTTAAAGGGATCTCTACCTTATTATCTTCAGAAGAAGGCAATAATATGTTGGAGAGAATAGAAGTAAAAGATCTTATGAAAAATGCCACTCATCTGATTTGGGCAACTGGAGGAAAGATGGTTCCAAAAGAAGTTATGAAAGAAGATTATCTTAAAGCTAGCTACAAGTAATATTTTTTAAGACAAAACTTTAGCGATTTACATTAAAAGCTAAAAACAACCAGGTTTCCTAATAATTAATTATATATAAGGAAAAAACAAAAGAGGAGGAGAAATTATGAATTTTAAGAAGAAAATGGCGATTTTACTAGCAGTTATGATGTTAATGCTTTTAGCTGCTTGTGGAAACGGAGGAGATGAAGTAGTAGAACCATCAACATCAGAGAATACAGGTACTGAGGATGGACAGGAAACTGTAGGTGAAAAGAAGATAATTAAGTATGGTAATGATCTTGGTATTGTTTCAGGATTAGATATCCATCTTTTCACTAATTCAGAAATATTTGAAGTAACAGATCAAACACATGAACCTTTAGTAGGTTCAGAGACAGGTACATATGAATTGTACCCTCTATTAATTAAGGAGATGCCAACAGTCTCTGAGGATGGCTTAACTTATTCTTTTGAGTTAAAGGAAGGTATCAAATTCCATGATGGAAGTGACCTTACCAGCCATGATGTAAAGTATACTTTTGAAAGAATGTTTAACCCAGCTACAGGAAACGTAAATACCTGGATCGCTGATATGATCGAAGGTTCAAAAGAAATGCTTGATGGAGAAGCAACAGAACTATCAGGATTTAATCTTATTGATGATTACAACTTTGAGATTAGTTTATATGAACCATATGCTCCTTTTGAATCAATAATGTCTACACAACAAATGGTTATATTTCCAGAAGAGGCAGAGGATTATGGAAAGGACTGGGGTCTTGAGGCTTATGTAGGTACAGGTCCAATGATGGTTCAGGAATTCCAACCTAAAGTAAAAGTTATACTTGAAAAATTTGAGGATTACCATGGAGAAGTTACAAAGATTGATGAAGTACATTTTCTTAATATGGAGACAAACACAGCATTATTAGAATTTGAGAAAGGCAATATTGATGTTGCCAGAGTTAATGAAAATTTAGTAGACCAATATAGAGATGATCCTGATTTTGCTGAGAATTTGAAAGAAGAAGAATTAATAGGAATCATTGCATTGACTCTAAATCATGAAATGCCACCACTGGATGATGTTAGAGTAAGAAAAGCTGTTAGTCTTGCAATTGACAGAAACTCTCTTACAGAAAATTATCTTAAGGGTAATGCTTCACCGGCAAAGAGCATGTTGCCATCAAGAGTACTTGGACACGATCCAAATGCACCTGAGCTTGAATACAACCCAGAAAAAGCAAAAGAATTATTGGCAGAAGCAGGATATCCAGATGGTATAGAGCTGGAAGCCTATGTAGTAGAAAAGCACAGATTAGTAGGTGTATTTACAGTATTGCAAGCTCAATTTAAAGAGGTTGGCATAGATCTTACAATTAGACAAGTAGATCAGTCAAGTTACGTTGACTTGAGAAAGCGTGGAGAAGTCCAATTGCCAATTTTAACTTGGTATGCTGACTATGTGGATCCAGACAATTTCACTTATACTTTCCTATATGGAGATAATGGTATTTTCTTCTCTAGTAATTATAAGGATGCAGAGTTTGATGAAATGGCAGACAAAGGAAGAAAAATAACTGATAGAGATGAAAGAGAACAACTATATAAAGAACTGGATTATAAAATAGTACATGAAGATTTACCTCATTCACCATTATATACACCAAAAGCTTTTTACCTTCAATCTGATAGAGTTGAAGGACTGCAACTACAAAATTGGACATTTAGATTTTTCCCTGCAGACATAAAATAAATAAATTTTGAGGCTGCTAGATTAGTAGCCTCAATCTCTATAACTACAAGAGACATGAAAGGAGGCAGAATAATTTGAAGAAGTATATTTTTAAAAGACTTTTACAATCTATTGTAGTCTTAGTAGGGGTTACATTAGTAACTTTTATTCTCTTAAATATAATACCTGGTGACCCAGCCTCTTTGATGATGGAGAAGAAGGCCGATCCTGATACAATCGCAAGAATAAGAACTGAGTTGGGGTTGGACAGACCTTACACAATTCAGTATTTAGATTTCCTTAAAAATGCAGTACAAGGAGACTTTGGAACGTCATATTTCCAAAGAGAAGAAGTAGTTGTTATGTTAATGAGAGCCTTTGAAGTAACACTTAAACTTGGATCCTACGCACTAGGATTTGCTGTAGCTGTGGGAGTTTCAATTGGTACAATAGCAGCTGTTTTTAGGGGTACGATAATAGATAGGTTGCTAATGCTTGTTACAATGCTTGGCTTATCAGCACCAGTTTTTTGGATTGCAATAATTTTACAGATAATATTTGGACTTAAACTAGATCTACTGCCCTTATCAGGAATTGAAGCACCTTATGCATTCGTTTTGCCAACAATAGCCTTGGGAACTCGTTATGCGGCATCTTTAGCTAGATTGACCAGAACAAGCATGTTAGATGTATTAACTCAGGATTATGTAAGGACTGCTAGATCAAAAGGAGTAAATGAATTTGTTGTTATAATGAAACACGTATTTAAAAATGCATCTGTACCAATTATTACATATACAGGAATCACTGTGAAATTTCTTTTGGGAGGCTCCATGCTTACAGAAACAGTATTTTCTATTCCAGGGCTTGGGAAACTTATGATTGATGCAATTATGACTAGAGATATTCCGGTTATTCAAGGGAGTGTAGTTTATGTAGCAACTATTTTTGTACTTGTAAATCTACTAATAGATATAATTTATGGAATATTAGACCCTAGGGTTAGAACAGCGAAAGGAGCATAAGAATGGGAATATTTAAGTTGTTTCAGAAAAAAGACGTTTTTATAGAGCAACAACTAAATGAAGAAGTGGTTTATTCAAGTTTTTATGGAGATGCAATTAAAAGATTAAAGAAAAATAAATTTGCAATGGTTAGTCTATTTATTTTAATTGCTTTAATCTTAATAGCGATTTTTGCACCTTGGATAGCTCCTTACGATCCGGCTGAACAGGATATGTTAAGAATAATGGAACCACCTTCTGGTGACCATTTATTGGGAACTGATGAATTTGGAAGGGATATTTTATCCAGGATTATTTATGGTGCAAGAATATCTCTTAGTGTTGGGATAGTTGCAGAGACAATTGCCTTATTTATAGGAGTTGTAATGGGATCTTTAGCAGGGTATTATGGAGGCAAGGTTGATACGGTTATATCTAGGCTAATTGAAATATTTGCTTCCTTCCCTCATATTTTATTTGCTTTGACCATAATGTTTGTGTTGGGACCAGGAATAATAAATCTATTTATTGCCATAGGCTTTGTTGGTTGGACATCGGTTGCCAGGGTTATACGTGGTCAAATAATGCAATTAAAGGAAAAAGAATATGTGGAAGCTTCCATAGCAAGTGGAGGAAGTGGATTTAGGATAATATTCAAACATTTAATACCTAATTGCTTATCTACAATTATAGTAATTGCTACTTTGAATATACCTGCAGATATAATGTACGAAGCTAGTTTGAGCTTTTTAGGATTAGGAGTCCAGCCTCCTACTGCAAGTTGGGGTGCAATGATACACTCTGCTAGGGTATTTATGCGTTCAGCTGCCTATTATAGTATATTCCCAGGAATTGCAATTATGATAACTGTTTTGAGCTTTAATATGTTAGGAGATGGCCTAAGAGATGCACTAGATCCAAAACTTAAGAATTATGGAGGAGGTAGCTAGAATGTCGGATAACTTATTAAAAATAAACAGTCTTAAAACATATTTTTATACTGATGAAGGAGTTGTCCGTGCAATCGATGATGTAAGTTTTTCTCTTAAGAAAGGTGAAACTTTAGGAATTGTTGGGGAGTCAGGTAGTGGGAAAAGCCAAACTGCATTATCCATAATGAGATTGCTGGAGAACCCAGGAAAAGTAGTTGGGGGAGAGATACTGTTTGAAGATAAAAATCTCTTAAAACTTAGCAAAAAAGAAATGAGAAAAATTAGAGGTAATGATATTGCAATGATATTTCAGGAACCAATGACTTCTTTGAACCCAGTATATACTGTTGGGAATCAAATCATTGAAAACATCAGACTTCATCAAAAATTAAATAGAAAAGATTCAAGAGAAAAGGCTTTAGAGATGCTGAAGCTTGTAAATATACCTGCACCTGAAAAAAGAATTGATGAATACCCACATCAACTATCAGGTGGAATGAAGCAAAGAGTAATGATAGCAATGGCTTTGTCATGTAATCCAAAACTTTTAATATGTGATGAGCCTACCACTGCATTGGATGTAACCATTCAAGCTCAAATACTAGATTTGATAAATCAGCTAAAAGATAGGATAAATGCCTCTATAATTTTGATAACTCACGATTTAGGAGTTGTGTCTGAAGTCTCAACAAATGTACTGGTAATGTATGCTGGTAAAGCAATGGAATATGGAACTGTTCAAGAGATTTTTAAAAATCCTCTTCATCCATACACAGAAGCACTAATAAAATCCATACCAGTTATAGGAAGTCATCAGCAGAGACTAAATGTTATAAAAGGTATGGTTCCAAGTTTACAAAATAGACCTGATGGGTGTCTTTTTGAACCAAGGTGCGAATATGCTAAAGAAATTTGCAAGACATCTATGCCAGAAATTTCAAATATCCAGGGGCAACAAGTAAGATGTTGGAAATACACTGATAAGTGGCAGGAGGATTAATTATGGAAATGGAAAACAAAAACCATCCTTTGTTGAAAGTTACTAATTTAAAACAATGGTTTGATACAGAGAAAAAAGATGGAAATGGTAAGAAGCTTTTTGTTAAAGCAGTAGATGGTGTATCCTTTGAAGTAATGTTTGGAGAGACCCTAGGAGTTGTAGGAGAATCTGGTTGTGGAAAATCTACTCTTGGAAGAACAGTTTTAAGGTTAATAGAACCTACTGAAGGAGAGATTATTTACCGGGATAAGAATTTAAGCCAATTATCAAAAGCAGAAATGAGGGATATTAGAAAGGAACTGCAAATAATGTTTCAGGATCCCTACGCTTCACTAAACCCAAGAATGACAGTGGGTGATATTATTGCTGAGCCAATGGACATTCAAAAAACAGGAGACAAGAAATATAGAACCAAAAGAACTTTAGAATTAATGGAATTATGCGGTTTAGACCCGTCTTATATTAGAAGATACCCTCACGAATTTTCAGGAGGACAAAGACAAAGAATTGGTATAGCAAGAGCTATGGCACTTAACCCAAAGCTTATCGTTGCCGATGAGCCAGTTTCAGCACTTGATGTATCCATTCAGTCACAGGTATTGAATTTAATGATGGATTTACAAGAGGAGTTTGGACTTAGTTTGATTTTTATATCCCACGATTTAAGCGTAGTAAATCATATTGCTGATAAAGTACTGGTTATGTATTTAGGGAAAACAATGGAGTATGCTAACAAAGAAGAAATATTTGAACGCCCAATACACCCATATACCAGAGCTTTATTACAGGCAATACCATCATTAGATAGTGAGCCAGACAGTAAAAAGCAATTGCTCCAAGGTGATATACCCAGCCCAATTAACCCTCCTACAGGATGTGTATTTCACACTAGATGTCCGTATTGTGATGAATTGTGTACAACAAAAGAACCTGAGTATAGAGAAATCGCTCCAAACCACATGATTTCATGTCATTATGGAGAAAAATTTATTTAAGGTTAGGGGATTAAAATGCTAGGGAAAAAAATTAGAGAAGTAAGAAAGAGTAGGAAAATCAATTTAGCTAAAATGTCAGAATTAGTTGAATTAAGTCCAAGTTATTTATCACAAATAGAAAGGGGTATCATAAATCCCTCACTTACAGCCCTTAGAAAAATAGCAAAAGTATTGGAAGTACCTATCTATGCTTTTTTAAAGGATGAAGATGAGAAGGGTGTACTTATTAAAAAGGACAAAAGAGTCAAACTTGAACTTCCTGATACAGATATAACGTATGAATTTTTGACTCCGACAAAATTGAAAAGTGGAAATCCGAGTTTAGAGGTTATTTATATGAAGTTGAATCCTCACAGTTGGAGTAGTGAAAGTGACTCTTTCCATTCAGCAGATGAATGTATTTTTATGATTGAAGGTGAAATAGTAGTACACTTGGGAGGCGATGAATATCATCTTTCAAAAGGGGATAGTTTGTATATTAGGGAAGATTTTACCCATAGGCTTTACAACCCTTCTGAAAGTGTTGCCATCCTATTAAGTTGTATTTCACCCCCAATTTTTTAAGAAAACAAAATACTTGGAGCAGGAAGTGTTTTACTAGAAATTCTAATGAGAATATATAAAGTTGATGAAGACCAACTTTTTTGGAGGTATACTATGAATTTACCAAGTAAAAAATCTTTGGATATCCTGAATAGAGCATTTGTCGTAGACATGCATATGGATATTGGCATTGAACTTGAAAAACAAAGACAAAAGGGAAATCATCATGTTCTTAATAATGATTATTTGGAAGAGTTTAGAGAAGGTAGAGTTAAATTAGTAATAGCTGCAATTTTTATTGAAAATCAAGATTTGCCTGAAAAAGCTTTAAAGGTAGCATTGAGACAGGTTTCTGCTATTTTGAAAGATATAAATGAGTGTCAAGAAAATTTTATGGTGGTTAAGGATTGGGAAGATGTAGAGTCTTTGAAAAAAAGCAATAAGATAGGTATTATATTGTCATTTGAAGGACTTGAACCAGTGGGAGATGATTTGGAATTACTAAATATCTTTTACCAGTTGGGAGTTAGGGGAATGGGACTTGTTTGGTCAAGGCGAAATGCAGCTGCAGATGGATGTACATTTGAACCTGTAGAGAGAGGCACAGAAGGCGGAATAACAGAATTTGGATTAGAAGCACTTAAATTTGCAAATAATAATAAAATGATTGTAGATATTAGTCATCTTAATGATATAGGTATTGAGGATACTTTGAAATTAGTGGAGGCTCCTTTAATTGCATCTCATTCTAATTCTAGAAGTATCCATAATATAAAAAGAAACCTAACAGATGACCAAATGAAGAAAATTGCATTAAATGGCGGGATAGTTGGAATAAATGCTGCTAAAACAATCGCTGGAGATAAGAAGACAGCTAATGTTTATGATCTTTTTAAGCATATAGATTATATGAAATCAGTAATGGGGTCAAAGCATATTGGATTAGGTCTTGACCTATGTGACAAGCTTAAAAAACACAATGTTGATGGTTTATCAAATGAGGGAGACAATAGTTTTGATGCATTGAACAGCCATAGGGAAATCATAATATTAATTGAGTTGATGGTCGAAAATAATTATGATGATAAAGAAATAGAAAATATCTTAGGGAATAACTTCTTAAGATTGTTAGAAACTATTATGAGTTAAATTTCATATAGAGACCTAAAAAATCCAATTGTTTAATTGAAGAAAGGAGCTTACTAATGAAGGTTTATATTTCAGCAGATATAGAAGGCATAAGTGGAGTCGTTAATTCCAGTCATACAAGTCCAAAAGGACACGATTATAACAGGGCGAGAACATTGATGACTAATGAAGTAAATGCTGCAATAAGAGGGGCTAAAGCAGCAGGAGCAAAAGAAATTTTAGTAAATGATTCTCATGGTCCCATGACAAATATTCTAATTGAAGAATTAGAGGAGGATGCCAGCTTAATAACAGGAAATCAAAAGCTATTGGGAATGATGGAAGGAATAAACGAAAGCTACGATGCTGTAATGTTCATAGGTTATCATGCCAAGCATAATACGCCAGGAGTTTTAGCTCACTCATATTATAGTATAGTAATATCAGAGATTAAAATCAATGGTGAGATCGTAGGAGAATTTGAGTTTAATACTATGCTAGCAGGCCATTATGGGGTACCAGTTGTCTTTGTATCTGGTGATAACATTTTAGCAGACCAGGTTAAAAAATTCGATTCAAATATTACTGCACTAAGTGTAAAGGATGCACTCAGTAGATATACTGCCAAATGTATACCACCAAAAAAAGTACATAAATTAATGGAAGAAAATATCTCTACGGCTTTGAAGCGCAAGAAAAGCTCAGTGAAACCATGTGAAATTAAAGGTGAAGTTGAGTTGGAAATATCATTTTTTAATAGTGGCATGGCTGAAATTGGTCTGCTTATTCCAGGGACAAGAATGATTGAAGCAAATCGTTTAAAATACAATGCTAAAGATATTATTGAAGCATATAAAGTGCGTGGGGCATTAACAACATTGGCTGCATCTACATTATAAAGTAGTAATAGAGGAAGTCTTGAAAGGAGATAGTTATGTTAAAAACCAACAAGAGTAAACTAGTAATGCAATCAGTACAAGGAGAAATTTCACACCCAAAAGCTCCTAGTCCTTATAGACTAAAACATGATGGTACTTCCCATATACTGCCTGCTACAGGAGGAATCACCTATAATATAAAAATTGGAGATCCTGCCATAGGGTGGGCAGGAGACCATGTTGAACCAGGTGTTAGTATGAAAATTGAGGATGCAAATGGAAATGCAGGCCTTATGCTTCTTGCATGTATAGGAAATGAAGCAAAAGTTGTTAGTGGAGATGCAAAAGGATCTAAAGGATTTGTAACTGGTGCGCATGGTGGAATTGACCATACAATTATGTATTTTGGACAAGAAGATCTTGAAAATATGGCTATTGGAGATAAAATTTTAGTTAAATCTTTCGGCCAAGGTTTTGAATTACTTGATTTCCCAGAAGTGAAATTAATGAATATTGATCCAAACCTGTTTGAGTCAATCAATGTAAAGGTGGGGGAAGATGGAGTATTGGAAGTTCCTGTTGTAACAGAAATTCCAGCATATTTAATGGGATCTGGAATAGGTGCCTCAACAGCAGGTGAAGGCGATTATGATATTATGACTGCAGATGAAGATGCTAATATAGAATGTGGTATAAATAAGTTAAAATTTGGAGATATGGTTTTGTTGAGAGATTGTGACAACTCATATGGAAGAGGTTATTTATCTGGTTCAGTATCAATAGGAATAATAATCCATAGTGATTGCATTAAAATGGGTCATGGGCCAGGGGTAACAACAATAATGACTTGCAAAACTCCTAAAATAAGGGGCATAAAAGATGTTAATGCAAATATTACAAACTATATGGGAGTTAAATAAATTAACGGAAATAAAAATCAATAAACCCGGATAAAGTTTATGCAAAATTACTTAGAACCCACCATAGAACATGGTGGGATTTTAAATATTCCTGGATGTAATGGTCTTGTAACATATATTTATTGAATTGTAGGTATAATAGATATAAGGAGTTGATATCATTGAAGAAAATCATGGTTTTAATCTTACTTGCAGGAACTTTACTTTTTGTTGGATGCTCAGAAAATGGTGAAAATCAATCTGAAAAAGTTGATATGGAGAAGATTAAGGAAAAGGCAACAGAAGGCACTATAAGAAATTTAAGGAGGCTGTAATATACTGGTATTAACAGTTTGGATGGTGGTAAAATGGCGAAAGAATACAATTTATTCTCTCTTGTTACTAGGGACAAGGACAAGCCCCCAGATGAAATAATACCAGAGAGAGTGGAGCTTAAGGCAAATCAAATGTGGTGTCCCTACTGCAGCACTCCTGTGGTGTTTGTAAAGGACAAGAAGTTGGGTGTAAAAAGATGCCCCATATGCGGGATCAGTGACAGGGACTATCATGTAAAAAGACTCAATTCCAGATGGAAGTAAGGAGATAATATGGATTATATAATCTTAAAGGAGCAGGTCCAAAAATTCAGAAGAAATATGGAGGCAGAGAGGAAGTCACCTAATACTGTCTCCACATATAATGTTGCTCTTAATGGTCTGCTTGAGTATGCAGCTGAAAACACAGAGGGAGACTTTGAGTTTAAGGAGCTTGTGTTTGACTACATTGACAATCTAAGTGCCGACCTTAAGCCAAGCAGTATCAACATCAAGAGAAGTGCAATCAGATCCTTTGTCACTTTTCTCAAGGAGAGGGGAGCCATTGATGAGGACTTTTCAAGCTACATCAAGAGCATAAGAAACAACAAGAAGAAGAAGGATATACTTGAGCCAAAAGAGATTAAACAGCTGCTTAATCACCTGTCTAACGAGCTTAAAGAAGCAAGTGGATATAATGTATACCACAAGGCTAGAAACCTTACTATGGTGGTGTTTATGCTTTATACGGCCACTCGAAGAGGAGAGGTTGTAAAGGTTAAGTTTTCTGATATAGATTTTATAAACAATGAGATTAAGGTGCTTGGAAAGGGTGACAAGGAGAGGATCATCCCCCTAAAGGCGGAGTTAAAGGAGAGTCTTTATAATTTTAGGGACATTATCGAAAAGCTTCATATAGCAGATTACAATGTTAAGTCGGACTATCTGTTTAGAAGTGAGAGGGTCAACCCAGCAACACAGGAGAAGGATTCTCCAATGACACCTAGAAATGTTCTTCTGATCGTTAAGAAGGCTTGCAAGAAAGCCGGAATAGAGAAAAACATAACAGCACATTCATTGAGACATATATTCGCCAGTTATGCCATTCAAAACAACATGAACATTAGGGCTCTTTCCGACATATTAGGACACTCGTCCACAAGTATAACACTGGATATATATTCACACATTATAAGCAATGAAATCAAGCAATCAGAGATGGGTAAGCTGGAGTACTGATAAACACACATACTCAGCACAATTTAAAATGATGAGTAAAAAATATTGAAAAACAACTACTAAAAATGGACTTTATTTTTTTTATGCAAGGAGAGGATGTTGTGAAGGTGAAGAAGGACTATGACAAGAGGATTAAAAGTATCTACGGTAAAACAGGCGAGGGTAGAATCCTATCTACTGGTGATTTTCAATGCCCTGCCTCTGGTTGGGGTTGTGAGATAAGTTGGGACCTTCACACTGGCATGATGTGGGCTGAAGTCTGCGACAATGGTGTATGGGATATTGAGGATAAGGTTTCCTTTGACGAGGAAACTGCAGAGTACACTTATAAATGGTGTTATGATTTTGGGATAAAGACAGCTGATGATGAGGATGTGGCCAACGAGATACTTAGAAATGCCCTGGGCGAAGAGGCAGGCTACTATTTGTTTAGTTTCATGTAAAGGTTGATTGCTTGATTATTGGAAGGAGGCTTGTTTACAAGATATGAATTATCATAATGAAATAAATAACATACTTAGAAATCAAGAGGTTTGGGGAGTTGATACTCTAACACTTCAATGGAGGTTGAATAATAAGATTTTCAAACTCGATAAATCTATGTTTGAAAGTGCTAAGAAGCATTTAGATCATTATAAAAAAGATGATCTACGCAGAATGTTGATTGTTAGTGAAGATTTGAAGAGAAACAATGCATCAAATAACTTACTTATACCAGTAATGATCCCTATTTCAATAACTTGGTTTGGGATTACAATGAAACACAATCTATTTCAAAATATGGTTTTGGTAGAATCTATTTTTTTTTCACTTTTAGTTTTTATATCAATAAGAGAAATTGTCAAGAATGGAACGAGTGATAAAATTCATGACAGAGCAATAAACTGTATACAGACAGCTATAAAGGAACTACTAGATGAGTAACCAGCAAATAGAGGAGTTGAATTATGGCAAATAACAAAGAACTAGCTTTATGGAGATTTGAAAACTTGAAAAGCAAAGATATTGTAATGATGGGTTTATCAACTACAGGGTTAGGTGAGAATGCTGATATCATCGAAGTTTCTATAGTTGATAGCAATCAAAATATTTTATTTGATTCATTAATAGATACTTCAGTACCTATTGATAGAGATGCCTTCTTCGTAAATGGGTTATCATTAGAGGATTTGGAAGGGAAGCCAATGTTTTCTGATGTTGCTGATAAGATTGTCGAAACTATCAAAGGGAAAATAGTATGCTTTTATGGTGCAGGATATGGAATTAGGCTGTTTAGACAGTCAAGTGAAGCACATAATACTGTAAATCCAGTAAATTATATGGCTGATGTGTTCTGTATTCAAGAATCCTACAAGGATTATAAAGGTGAGGATTATTGTCCTAAAGGGAATAGCCCGTATATAAGTTTATTGGCGGCTGCTAAAGAAGAAGGCGTTGAGTATGCTAAGGGAAAGAAAAGAAGATCCTTATCAGATGCTATGATCATGAGCAGGCTATTAAACCAATTAGGTGGTAATTAAAGAAGATAATGTGGAGTATAAGTTAGTACATAAATAGGATATGATTTATAAGAGATTTAAAAATGCTAGGCAGTTATCAATATATTTAATCAGTAAAATGTAACTTACTGACTTATGTAAACCTTAGCAATAAAAAACGCCCTGTCTAGTAGATGGGGCGATTACTTGTTTAAAGATCAACTGCACTGTTTCCAGAAAGCGAAACTAGTCAAAAACAACATATTGTGGCGACCACATTTAGCTGATGCTTCACCAATATATTCATTAGATCATACTATATTTTCACTCATTTAAGCACTTAAAAAAGCCACTCCGTTGCCCGGAAGTGACCTTTTCAAGAAATGGCTACTAACTCTAGTTAGTATTTCTAGTGCCTTTATGATACTACACAGTGGAGCTGTTGTAAACACTAGCTTGGTAGAATCCACTAAATCAGATAAAAGCACAATCATTAAATCAGTAAACTATTCTTTACGGAATAAATACATCACACAGAAAAAGCAACCTGTTGTGGCTGCTTTTTTTGTTATGGTCCTCTGCTATTTAGCTTAGTAATCATGACATAAAGGTTTGATGAAATTTTTCATACTAACTATATTATAATTAGCGTGAAAGTATCTTTCATTGCTCAGTAAAGAAATTTTGCGTATAATATCCATGAGCCGGCATATAAGTCCGCTTATCGGCAAGCTTTTAAGCTTGTCCTCTTATAGAGAGAATAAGCTAATGTGCCTTTTGGTAACACAAGGATCCTTATATGTTGGCTATTTTTAGACCTCTACTATTTTACACTACTCTCAACCTGGCATTGAAACAGACTAAAGGATATTCAAGGTTTTAGACCCCTACTATTTAGATTACGAGTTCAATTAAAAATTTATTCACATTGCCCGAAAGGGTCCGCAGTGGCGGATAAAAACAAATCAGAAATGGTTTGTTTTTTTTATTTGTCATTCCACAACTACTCTTCCCTCCAACCAAGCCTCCAGCTTTTCTCTATAGATATAATAGGTCCATCTGTTTCTCTTTATGGCAACACCAATGGGCAAAACTCCTTGCTCTAGTCCTGCCCGTACCGCTTGGTGTGGCATATCTAATATCTCAGCAGCCTCTTTAACAGTTATTCTCTCCATGGCATTCTCCTTATTTAACTTCAAACAACACGGTCTGAAGTATCTTGTCTGCATCGTCCTTATTCTCGTAAATATCTTTCTCTTTTCTTACGCTTAGGAACTTGTTACTTTTATCAGCAGTTATCTTTGCATACAAGGTATATACAAGGTTAAACTGGTCGATTACAGACCTATCGGTTATAGCTGTAAAGCATATCATTTGGATATTGTACTTCTCAGCAAGGTCAAGAACGGGTTTAACCAAGTGTTTTGATGACATTGCACCAAAGGGATTGTCCATAATTAATACCTTTGGACTGTTGTAGATTTTATTAAAATTGTCATTTCTCCCCTCTTTTATCAATGTCTTGTATCTTTTGTAGGTTATTATTGTTGAGAATAAGAATAGCATTGCAGCGGAACCTTCTCCTCCGGATGTTGTGGGTTCTAGTGCCTCCCACTTAACCATTTCACCCATTTGAACAGTGTCTTTAGCTTTATAGACTCGTAAGCTGTAATTATCCAAAGGTGTTATTGCATTAAGAAGTGAATTTATCTTTAATTTCTCCTTTAGAATCTTCAAAGCATCTTTATTGTCTGATTCCTCAGCCTCTATCTCTACCATTGTCTCGTTTATTACCTTATCAATGTAATCTTCAAGATGCTTTCTTTTTAGATCTTCGTTTGGAACTGGAACTTTCAGCTCAATAAGTTTTCTGGTCATGCCATCAATTTCTATCTTCGATTTGCTGTCAAACTCGTTTAAGTCGCTTATTAACATATCCAGCTTTTGAAGTATCATACTGACTAAGCTTTTCTTATCGTTTTGTACCTCTGATATTCTCTGTCTAATATTCTCAATTTGATTTTCTGTAATATCCTTTTGATAGACTAATTTGTCGCTTATTATCGCATAGTCATACATTTGGTCCTCTGAGTCTTTTAAGCTCCTTAAAAACTCATATGAGCCTCTTAAATCAACATACTTGCCATATAGGGTGTTCAGTGTCTTTCTAGCTTTACTTTTTAAGTTTGTGAGGTCTTTTACATAATTCTTGTAGGTATCAATAATCTCGGACTGGACTTTCTCAATGTCTTCAATTGAAACTTCCATCTGATTTTCTGTCTTTGGTAAAACTATTTCATTATCCCTTATCCTGTTCTCAAATTGGTCTTTAATGCTTGTTATATGTCTTACTGTTTTTATCAGTGAATCAAGTTCGTTTTTTAGTTCTTCGTATAGTGATTTATGGTCCGATAACTCTTTCTTTATAGAACTTTCAGTGTGTGTGTCGGGATCGTCAAATATATATGGAGTCTTCCCATATTTCTCTATTAAGTCTTTGTTTTTATTCTCTAGTTGACTTCTCTTTTCTTCTAGTTTCCCTTTTAATGTTGACAGGGACTCTTTTGCTGTTTCATATTGTTGGTTGATTAGAGTGTGCCTTTCTGTTAGCTCATTGACCGTATCTTCGCTATAAACTATCTTTTCTGTATCTTCTTCGGCCACTCTCAATTTTTCAAATTGATTTCTTTGGTTTTTAAGTTCTGCATTCTTTCTTGATATTTCCTTCTTATATTCATCAATGTTATAGATACCTTCGCTTTTAAGCCTCTTACTTAGAGCTTCCTCAGAACCCTTAAGTTCTTCTATTGACCTTTTTTTTTGCGGGAAAAGCAATAGAAAAGCAATAGGGACGGTTCCTATTGCTTTTTGATTTTTGTTCTGATATTCTTATTCTGAGGTGATACTATGCCAAGAGCAGCTAGAATGAAGAGTCCTACTGACTATTATCATATAATGGTGAGAGGGATAAACAAGGAAAGAATTTTTGCTGATCAAGCACATAAGAAATTCATATTAGAACTATTGAAGAGCAATTTGAGCGAGAATAAGATTTCTGTTGCAGCTTACTGTATTATGGATAATCATCTGCATTTAGTTTTAAAGGGTGAATTAGAAGACATATCAATTGCCCTTAAGAAAGTGAATATCAAGTTTGCAATGAAGCTAAACAAAGAACAGGATAGAGTTGGACATGTATTTCAGGATAGATACAAAAGTGAGATAATAAATAATGATCAGCACTTACTTCAAGCTATTAGATATGTTCACAACAATCCTGTAAAAGCTGGAATTGAAAATGACCCAAAGAAATATCAGTGGAGCAGTTACAGCAGTTATACTGGCAAAGATTTGACGATTCTAGACAAGGGTATTAAGGGAGATATTATTGAAATAGCTGGAGGTATACGAAGTTTCATGGATTTTCATGGATATGAAGACTTAAATGAATTCATTGATACTCAGGAAGAAATCGAGAATAACAGGCAAGAGCTTGCTCAAAGTACAATCAACGACTATTTCAAGGAGAAGGGAATCTTGGAAATTGGATATGGAGAAGGGCGTTCAGAACACGAAAGGGAGTTGGTAAAGCGTCTACTGACAAATACAAAGCTGAGCCACCGAAAAATAGCTAGATTGCTTGAAATTGACAAGAACAAAGTACATTCAATAAGTCGAGGAATGAATACCGCTTAAAGCAAAAATAACCGTCCCCAACGCTTTAGAGATGAGAAGATTATGAAGCGTTTCTAGTAAAATAAAGAACTGAGGTGGAATACCCGTGAAAATTGTAGTAGTGCATGGTAGTCCAAGAAAAGGAAATACTTATAAAGCAACCGAGTTGTTTAAGAAAGAAATGCAAAGTCAAGGAGAGATTGAGTGTGTAGATTTTTTCCTGCCAAAAGATATGCCTGAGTTTTGTCGTGGATGTATGACATGCTTTATAAAGGGAGAAGAAAAGTGCCCTCATGCAGACTATACAATGCCAATACTAGATCAAATGGTATTGGCTGATGCACTCATATTTACTACTCCCGTTTTTGCACTTTCCTTAAGTGGTTGCATGAAATCATTCCTTGATCATTTTGCATTTATTTTCATTGTACATAGGGCAAGGAGTGAAATGTTTGAGAAAAAGACCTTTATTATATCTTCAACAGTCGGTGCTGGTGCAAAATCTGCTATGAAAACAATAAGCACAAGCCTCAAATATTGGGGCGTGAATAGGGTTTACACCTATAACTTTGCTACATTTGGAGATGAGTGGGACAATCTGAAACTGGATAAAAAAAACAAAATCGAAAAACAAATCAAGCAAAAAGCTTCTACATTCTACAAGGAGGTTGCTTCCGGCAAACTTCACAGCCCATATCTCCATATAAGGATCATGTATTCAATAAGCAAATTTATTTTGAAGAAATATACTGATGAGGATTCACTTGATAAGAAATACTGGATTGAAAAAGGTTGGTATACAGGAGAGAAAAACCCGTTCAAAGCTTAAAGAGGTTTGGCTGCATTTGAAGTTTTTTATAATCCTCGATGATAAGTATAAACATTGGCAGAATCGCTCCTGAAGAGTTCATTGTATTGGCAATTTATAGTGCTCTAAGCTCAAGGAATGGAAAGACAAAATGTTAGGCTGTGATTTTCATATGTGAAAGGACCAATTGACGAAAAAGGCTCAATATCAGATATGATCCAAAGCATACACCCATTGCCAAGTGCTTATCCGTATTTAAATAAATTTATATGCTGAGAGTAGCAGAAATAGAAGTAGCATAATCAAGTGGATCAACTATGTGTTCTCTCGAATATCAGGAGTAGAAGAAAAGAGCGATAACAAAAGCGTGTATGGATGACTAAAATTAGCATGTTCAGAAAAAGGATCGAGTATTCCTATTCAAAGTAAGATGGAATTATCAGAACAGGAGGGAATAATATTTTCATAATACTAAATATGATATTAAAGGAGATTTTGGTAAAAAAGGATTTTAGTGACTATTCCCCAGAGAGATACTTTTTAATTTGAAAGTAATTTCTCTGGGGTTATTTTGTTTTGCAGAAGTTAAGACTGCGACATATATCCATATTTTGAGGGTATATAAAAAATGTTATTACATAGGTGAGAGCAATTGCTTAAATAATTGCTTTTGTTGGAGACGAAGTATGCACAGATGATTGTTAAATCAAAAGCATGTATTATTCGTAGTGTTCTTTAAACAAAACCTAAAACCCCATCTCAATGCGTTAATAGAACAGCTCTAGTTTGTTGCAAATGTTTCCAGAAACACAAAGGGAGTGAATAGAATGAAAAGAAAAATGTTGGTGTTTATACTTATGTTGTCATTTTTGTTAATTGTTGGAGGTTGTAGCCAGGAAGAGACAGATGGGGTGTCGATGGCTACGGAAAATCGCTACAGGGAGAGTGAGATAAGGGAATACGAGGGTGCAAGATTAGATCCTGCCATCGGGCCAAGGGATAATTCCATCAAGGGTGTTCAGCTCGTGGACACTGAGGATTATACTCTTAAGGTGACAGGTCTTGTTGATGAGCCGATAGACTTGGCATATGAGGATGTTCTCGAACTTGATACCTACAGAAGGAAAATCACCCTCTATTGTGTGGAAGGCTGGGATGCTACGATCCTTTGGGAAGGTTCGCTTTTGGAGGACATATTTAATACTGCGGGTATGGATCCAAAGGCAGACACCGTTATCTTTCACGGAGTTGACGGATATACCACATCCCTTCCACTTGAAACTATTGTCAATAATCAGCTTATTCTGGCTTACAGATCCAATGGTCTGGAATTACCACCAGAAATGGGTTATCCCTTCATAGTTGTGGCAGAGGATAAGCTAGGATATAAGTGGGCTAGATGGGTGACAGAAATCCAGCTCTCAGACGAGTCCGATTACGAAGGCTACTGGGAGAGAAGGGGATACAGTAATGAAGCCGATTTATAGAAATGTGGAGAAACGGGGAGGAAAGATCATGAAAAAGATTGGATTATTGGGAGGAATGAGTTGGGAGTCTTCACTTGAATATTACAGGATAATCAATGAGTCCGTGAAATCAAAACTAGGGGAAGCCCATTCGGCCAATTGCTTGATGTATTCCTTTGATTTCCATGAAATCGAAGAATTGCAGCATAAAGGAGAATGGGAAACATTAACGGATTTGATGGTTAAGGAAGCAAATAATTTGAAAATAGCTGGTGCTGAGTTTATTGTGATTTGCACAAATACAATGCACCTGATGGCACCTGATATCGAGGAGGGGACTGGTCTTAAAGTAATCCATATAGCAGATGCAACAAGTGAAGAAATCCTCAGAAGAGATGTTAAAAAGGTTTTGCTGCTTGGGACAAAATTTACAATGGAAGGAACATTCTATCTAGAGAGACTGGAGCAAAAAGGAATAGAGGTCCTAATTCCTGGTGAATCAGACAGACAGGTTATCCATGATATTATATACAATGAGTTGATCCTGGGTGAGTTGAATCCGGAAAGTAGACGCAAGTATGTTGAGATAATAAACGAAGCAGCTGATATTGGCGTAACTGGAGTTGTTCTGGGTTGTACAGAGATTCCACTGCTGATTAAGGACAAGGATGTATCAATAGAGGTATTTGACACCACTGAGATCCATGCCAAGGCTGCTGTGGATTTCGCCATCAAAGAATGATTAAGATAAAGGGATCATAAATAAAAGAGGAGATATTTATGAGCAAGATACTCAAATACATAGTGTACTGCTTCACTATATCTTGGCTATCGTGGGGTTTGCTTGCTTATGTAACCAGGACAACAGATATTAGAATGGGGCATCCAATATTTTTGATTTTCTTTATTGTTGGTGGATTAAGTCCAACCATTGCTGCTTTCCTAAGTTTACATTCTGGGCATGATCCACTTGAGTATGGGGGATTTATAAGGCAGATTACCAGGCTAAAAGTTAATTTATTTTGGTATGTTTTTGTTTTTGTCGTACCCTTTATGCTTTTATCAATCCCTTTTGTCATAAATGTGAACTCAATGGGAGCTGGATCTAAACTTTTTCATGGACCGATATATTTATTGCTGCCAGCAATGGTTACAAATATTATTTTTGGTGGACTTGAGGAAATAGGTTGGAGAGAGGTCTTATTGCCAGAATTTATGAAAAGATATCCAACAAGTATCGCTACGCTGTTTACCAGTTTAATCTGGTCTTTTTGGCATCTACCCCTTTGGTTCATCAACAGCTCTCCTCAGCAAAATATGAATCCACTTGTATTTATAATTCTCGGATTGTGTTTTTCATTGATATTGACTGTGATTTATTTAAACACAAGAAGTATATTTTTATGTATCATAACTCACAGTCTCTTTAACTCATATTCAGGAATTATTTTCATTCCCTTTACAAGTGTTTACTTGGAGCTATTAACAATGCTTGCATTCAGCCTCGCTATATATTTAATATTTATGAATAGAAACAAACACAAAGTTAAGCAGGCATTTTACGGATAGTGTTGGCACAATGAAACCAAAGTGTAATACTGGTACAACTTGACTCAATATACAACTGGAAGAAAACTAATCTTTAAGGAAGCTATCAAGCATGATGGGTGTAAATGAAGCTACAGGCTAAATGAAAGGAGATTATATAATGTTGAAAATAGCTGATTCAAATGAAAAGCTGACAGTCTTATGGACATCTGAAGATCGGGAAGTGGCATTGAAGATGTTATTTATGTACACTATCAACGGCAAGGCGAAGGGCTGGTGGCAAGATATCAATATTATCATATGGGGACCGTCTGCCAGATTGTTAAGTGAAGACGAAGAACTGAAGAAACAGATAAGTAAGGCAATGCATGTAGGCATAACCGTTGAAGCCTGCAAAGCCTGTGCAGATTTGTATGGGGTTACAGAGGAGCTTGAAAAGCTTGACATTGATGTAAAATACATGGGAGAACCCTTGACCCAACTAATCAAGGAGAAAGTGAATCTGATAACCTTATAGAATTGGTAGAAAAGATACAACTGCCAGTCTGACAAGTCTATAGAAAGAGACCTGGATCCACTTAAGCTTTTATCGAGGGTGAATCATTCAAAGAAAGGTTGATTTAAATGCATATTGAAGTCAATGAGCTAGTCAAGGATCATATCCATAAAAAGGGGTTTAAATCAATAGTTATAGATGCCGAATTAACAAATTTGTGCTGAGGTCGAATCTATCTCCCAAACGTGTATTTGGGAAATCCAAAAGACCATAGTCAATTTGATTCATATCAAATAGATGAAATTGATATTTTTGTTAACAGAAAACTGGATATTAAAGAGTCCGGTTTAAAAATATTTACATCTGGTTTTCTATTTTTCAAGACTGTTGACGTTTCTGGAATTAACTTGATTTAGTTATCATGATAATGGGAATCTGAGTTAATCTTATCTAATTGCGGAAGGTATTAAGGTGAATGTAACTTTGGTATTTTCAGCCACCCAGGCGCTGTTTGCAGCAAAAGCAGGTGCAGCTTTTGATTCACCTTTTATAGGGAGATTGGATGATATTGGTCATGATGGGATGTTGCTTGTGGAAGAAATCATGGATATTTTTAATGTTTACAACACTCAGACAGAGGTTATTGTTGCATCGATTCGAAATAGAAGTCATCTGGTTCGCGCTGCCTTGATAGGTGCTGATATTGCAACCATACCTTAGCAAGTGTTTATGGATTCACTTAAGCATCCACTTACAGATCGAGGAACTGAAAAGTTTCTTTCAGATTGGGAGAGCATCAAGTAGAAGTAAATTATCCCGAAATAAAGCAATTATATTAAGTGGCTAATCTGATTGAAAAAGTCGCACAAGTATGTTATTATTATTTGATGTAGGAAGTAGAATTTCACTAATAGAAAATATAAATCATTGGATCAAGTGTTTTGGAGATGATGTTCATGACAAAAGGACAAATTGAATCGAAAATCAGCGAAGCAATTAGTAAGTTTGAGATTGAACAGATGGGACGTGGACCAGAAAAGATACGGACCATTATTTTTCAGGATATGATTATGATTAGATTGAAGGGTTTTTTAAGTCCCTCTGAGAAGAATTTAGCCCAAAGTCGCGATGGAATAGAACTAATAAAGAAGCTCAGAACTGCACTTTTTGAAAATGCCCGAGAAGGCTTGGAGAATGCCATTCGATCTGTGATTGATGTTAATGTTATCAGTACTCACTCTGATGTCAGCACAAAGACAGGTGAGAAGATCATAGTCGTAATTGTAGATGAAAATATTGAAAAAGTGATAGATGAATAGTTAGGAAGACCAAAGGAATGGTTTTAGACCAGTCTAAAAGTAAGCCAGTAACAATTTCTGTATAGGGATTGTTATTGGCTTTTTTTAATAATAATAAGGATGGTGGCAAATGAATAGCAAGAGTTTAAGAAAGTTGTATCCACCTGCAACAATAGGAGTGGTTGGTGGAGGACAACTTGGTAGAATGTTTGTTTTTGAAGCAAAGAGAATGGGCTATCATGTTATTGTATTGGACCCAAAGGCCAATTCTCCTGCTGGTCAGGTGGCAGATGAACAAATAGTTGCAGGTTATAATGACGAGGCAGCCTATAAAGAGCTGGCCATTAAGTCAGATGTTATCACCTATGAGTTTGAGCATATAGACTCTGAAATACTAGAGGGGGTTGAAAAGGAGGGGTACATGGTAGTACCTTCTTCAAGAACATTGGGTTTAATTCAAAACAAATACAAGCAGAAAACATTTCTCAAGGAAATTGGGGTAAAGGTACCGGACTTTTGGATGGTAAAAAGTTATGAGGATCTTAAGACCAAGTTTGAGTTCCTAAGTCAAAGGGCAATTATCAAGTCGAGTAGGGATGGTTACGATGGTAAAGGGAATCTGATCATTAAAAACATGGATGATTTGGACAAGGTGTTCCCAGAATTTGGCAACCAGGAAATTTTTATCGAGGAATTTATTGATTATATCAAAGAGGTTTCAATTATTGTTGTTAGGGATTACTCGGGGATATCTTTTTATCCCGTTTCAGAAAATGTTCACAGAAATAGCATTCTGATCAATTCAATTGTACCTGCTTCAATTCCTGATAAGGTTGTAGATAGAATTCATGGCATAAGTGAAAAAATTGTTAATTCACTTGATGATTTTGGTGTGTACTGTATAGAATTTTTTGTTGATAAGAACTTAGATGTATTGGTTAACGAAATCGCCCCTCGACCTCATAATTCAGGACACTATACTATTGAAGGATGTGTCGCTTCCCAGTTTGAGCAGCTGGTTAGGGTAGTATGCGGAATGCCAGCGGGATCAACACAGCTAAGAATGCCATGTGCAATGTACAACATACTTGGAAATCAGGATATAAGTGGAGATTATGTGATTGGCGGACTGGATGAGATGCTTCATTATGAAGATTGCCACTTTCACCTGTACGGAAAACCTGATACAAGCAACCTAAGGAAAATAGGACACTTAACAGCCCTCGGTGAAACAAGTGATGATGCAGATTTCAAAGCAAGGAAAGCGATGAGTCAACTAAGGATCATTGAAAAGGATTTTAAAAAGTAGGCTTAAGTCTTTTGTTGACTGGGTCAAAATGTAAATGGAGGTAATTAAATGGGAAAAATGGAATTTGGCAACATCGAACCAAAGGTAGGTATTATAATGGGAAGTGAATCGGATTTGATGGTAATGAAGAATGCCGCTATAGTGATGAAGGAACTGTCAATCCCTTTTGAAATTAATGTTGTTTCAGCACACAGAACACCGGAGAGAATGTATGAATATGCACATGCTGCCAAGGATAGAGGAATAAAAGTAATAATAGCAGGAGCTGGTGGTGCGGCCCATCTACCTGGCATGGTTGCTTCAATGACTCAACTGCCGGTAATAGGTGTGCCTGTAAGACTAAAGGAGCTGGATGGATTGGATTCATTGCTGTCAATTGTACAAATGCCGGGAGGTGTACCTGTTGCTACCGTTGGTATCAACAATTCAAAGAATGCAGGTCTGCTTGCGGCAAGAATTCTTGGAGTGAACGATTTTGAACTTCATGATAGATTGATTGAGAGAAGTGAAGATATTAAGGGAAACATGATCTACAGCCTGGATCAAAAATTAGATGAAAGCTTGGAAGCAGTTGATACCAATGTCTCTAAGTAAGTTTAATACTACAATTGTTAATAGTCGTTGGAAATATATTCTTTTAGGCATACTGATCATGATGTTACTTGGAACGGTGTATTCTTATAGTATATTCAGGGTTGAGCTGCAGAATGAATTGAAGGTAGGTCTGGCTGAAAGTGGGATGCCATATATGTTCGCATTGGCATTCTATGCTCTGTTCATGCTTCTTTCAGGAAAGCATATTGAGAGGTTCCAACCTAGGAACACCATCATAATTGGTGGACTATTGGTGTCACTGGGTTGGATATTATCCTCATTTGCTACGAATATCTTCTTACTGACTATTGCATATGGATGCATAAGTGGTGCAGGGGTGGGAATTGCTTATGGTGTTCTTATGAATGTTATTGCAAAGTGGTTTCCTGATAAGAAGGGAATTGCATCAGGACTTGTGCTGGTAGGTTTTGGTCTTTCTCCACTGATAACGGCTCCACTTGCAAGAACACTTGTTGAAAACTATGGGGTAATGCGGACATTTCTAGTGTTGGGGGCAGGTTTTGGAATTTTGATACCACTAATGGCGTTACCATTCAAATATCCTGAAAATGAAGCTGTATATAATTATAAAAACAAGAAAAACCATTTCCGAATCTCAAAGGAAATTCCACTGGTTGAGATGATAAGGACCAGGACCTTTAAGGGAATCTACTTGAATTTTATTATTGGTACAATGGTAGGACTGACGATGATTGGCATGACCACCAATGTGGGAATTGATCATTTTGAGCTTGATGCATCAATGGTGACAGGCTTGATGGCTCTGTTTGCAATTTTCAATGGTGTAGGTAGACCAATTTTCGGGTTGATTTCCGATCATTTCAGTCCAAGGCATGCAATGATTCTATCCTATCTGATGATAATGGCCGCTGCAATTGCCATAATTAGCTTAGAAAATAGTAGCATAGTCTATATAGTAACATTCTCAATATTTTGGCTAAACCTGGGTGGATGGCTTGCGATAGCTCCAACATCAACTCTGAAGTTTTTCGGAATGAAGAATTACAGTGAAAACTATGGACTGGTTTTTACAGCATACGGAATTGGAGCTATAGTTGGTGTATCAACATCTGGGGTAATACTCGATTATCTTGGAAGCTATATATATGTCTTCTATTATATAATTGTGTTGTGCCTGATTGGAATATCCATAACACATAGATACATCCACAATGAACCTCAAATAGAGTAATGAAAGGACAGGAACTAAAATTTCCTTATATGAGTATCATAAAAAGCGTCTTAAATTCATCTTCAGACGCTTTTTTTCAGTGCGCCCGGCATGGGTGCAATCTAACGGGTGAAAGTCCCCAGTGCGGGTTGATAGTGCCAAGCACATAGCCAA